>NZ_JBATWY010000122.1:0-44164 GCF_049672945.1 Haloferula sp.
GCGGCGACTTCGAATTCGGAGATGTGGATCGAGGTGTAGACATCCTCTTTCACCACCCGCTCGGAGATGACGATGGCATCCTCGAAGTTGTAGCCGTTCCATGGCATGAATGCGACGAGCACGTTGCGCCCAAGCGCGAGTTCGCCGTCCTGGGTGTTCGGGCCATCGGCAAGAACGTCACCTTTCTTGATCTTGTCGCCCTTCTTGACGATCGGCTTCTGGTTGATGCAGGTGCCCGCATTGGAACGCATGAACTTCCGCAGAGGGTAGGTCAGAATGCCCTTGTCAATGTTGGTCTTCACCGACTCGGGGTCGGAAAGGAACTTCTCGTCCGCCACCGGCATGCTGCCGTCGGGAGTGGTGATGATGACTTCAGCAGTGGCAGCGGCGACGATGCCGTCACCTTCGGAGACCACGACAGAGCGCGAGTCGCGAGCCGTCTTGCCTTCGAGGCCGGTGCCGACGAACGGCGACTCGGAAACGAGTAGCGGCACACCCTGGCGCTGCATGTTCGATCCCATGAGCGCACGGTTGGCGTCATCGTGCTCAAGGAATGGAATCAGACCCGCAGCCACGGAAACGAGCTGCTTCGGAGAAACGTCCATGTAGTCGACGTCGGCCGGACCCACTTCGATAAACTCACCACCCGCTTCACGGGCCGTGACCTTTTCGTTGAGGAATTTGCCGGACTTGTCGATCGGATTGTTCGCCTGTGCGATGAGGAATTTTTCCTCCTGGTCGGCGGTGAGATATTCGATCTCGTTGCTGACCTTGCCGCTCTTGACCTGACGGTATGGCGTTTCGATGAAGCCGAACTCGTTGATGCGCGCGTAGGTGCACATCGAGTTGATCAGACCGATGTTCGGTCCTTCCGGAGTTTCAATCGGACAGATGCGTCCGTAGTGCGAAGGATGTACGTCCCGAACTTCGAAGCCGGCACGGTCGCGGTTCAGACCACCCGGGCCGAGGGCCGAAAGACGACGTTTGTGCGTCAACTCGGCAAGCGGGTTGGTCTGGTCCATGAACTGCGAAAGCTGCGAACGACCGAAGAAGTCACGCACCACGGCACTCAGCGCCTTCGGGTTGATGAGCTTCTGCGGCGTCATGCCTTCGATGTTCACGTCGAACAAAGTCATGCGCTCTTTGACCAAGCGCTCGGTGCGGGCGAGGCCGACGCGGCACTGGTTGGCGAGCAACTCACCGACGGCACGCACGCGGCGTGAACCAAGGTGGTCAATGTCATCGATGACCCCCTCACCTTTCTTCAGGCGGAGAAGATACTTCACCGCACCGAGGAAGTCCTCGGGAACCATGATGCGCTGGTCGGCATCGACCTTGCTTTCGAGCTTGCTGTTGATCTTGTAGCGGCCGACGCGGGTCAGATCGTACTTCTTCGGATCGAAGAAGAGACGCTTGAGGAGGGCGCGGGCGTTGGCAGCGGTCGGAGGATCACCTGGGCGCAGCTTGCGGTAGATGTCCTTGAGGGCGCTGTCTTCGTCGTGAGCCGGGTCCTTGCGGAGCGACTTGAGAAGGATTTCGTCCTCACGGCCGTCGATGACTTCGATGCTTTTGTGGCCAAGGGCGATGAGTTGCTTGACGATACCAAGGGTCAAAGGCTCGTAGGCCTTGGAGACGACAAGCTCGCCGTCGAGTACGTCTTCGAAAGGCACCTTGTGTCCGAGTTCCGTCTCATCCGCCTTCTCCGAGAGCTTGAGCTTCTCGACAGTGTAGAAATGAGTGACGATATCGCGGTCCGTCGGGTAGCCCATCGCACGCAGGAAGGTCGTGGCGAGGAACTTGCGCCGGCGACGACGGCGGTCGAGGTAGACATAAAGCAAATCGTTCGTGTCGAACTGCACTTCAAGCCATGATCCGCGATCGGGAATGATCCGGAACGAGTGCAGGGTCTTGCCGTTGAGGTGCTGGGAGGTCTCGAAGCAGATACCGGGTGAACGGTGGAGCTGGGAGACGATGACGCGCTCGGCACCATTGATGATGAAAGTACCGCGACGGGTCATCATGGGAAGCTCGCCCATGTAGACGCGCTCCTTTTTCACACCCGTCTCGTCCTTCAGTTTGAAGGTGACGTAGAGAGCGGCAGAGAAACTCTCGCCATTGCGGAGGGAGCCGAGCGAAGTGATTTTCGGCTCTTCGATGTCGTAGGCAACGAAGTCGAGTTCGATTGCTTCATCGTAGCTTTTGATTGGGAAGACTTCGCGGAAAACGGCCTGAAGGCCGGAGTCGCTGCGGTCGCCGGCGGAGACTTCCTTCTGAAGGAAATCCTCGTAGGAACGGCTTTGAACTTCGATGAGGTTGGGAGCCTCAATGACTTCCTCGATTTTCCCGAATTGGAGACGGTCGGCCATGGTGTCTGGTGTGGTGCGGATGCGGAGTGCGGGTTGAGCCCGGTCGTGGAACGGCCGGGCGAAAACGAATTAACAGGAGATGGATGGAAATTCCGGGATCGGCGGAAACGGTCGAGACAAGTCTCGGCGGCTTCCGCCGGTGCCGGTGGCGACTCCGGGAGCGCTTCGGATTGAAACGCTCCCGAAATCTGAAAACCACTTGGGCTTACTTGAGTTCGACTTTGGCGCCGGCCTCTTCGAGCTTCTTCTTGGCAGCCTCTGCGGCCTCCTTGGGAGCGCCTTCGAGGATGGTGGCTGGAGCGCTTTCAACCAACTTCTTGGCATCAGCAAGTCCGAGTCCAGGGGAGACCTCACGCACCGCCTTAATCGAGGCGATTTTGTTTGCTCCACCCTCCGTCAGAACGACGTCGAATTCGGTTTTTTCTTCAGCAGCTTCTGCAGGTGCGGCAGGGCCAGCAGCAGCAGCAGCGACAGGAGCAGCGGCGGAAACGCCCCACTCTTCTTCCAGTTGTTTTACCAGTTCAGCAGCTTCCAAGACGGTAAGCTTGCCCAGTTCTTCAGCAATTTTTGCAATATCAGCCATTTTATTTCTCCGTTGCGGTGTCTTCGCACCCGGCAGCCGCCGGATATTTCAGCCCTGAAGCTTCAGGGACCGAAGAGGAACCATTGTGTGTTCAAGTGACAGCGGGAGAGCCGCCACTATCCGTTCAGATTTGTTTGATTCAGCCTGCGGGGTTGAATTTCGCCTGAAGCACCCGCGCGAGCGAGGATCCAGGTTCGTTGAGGGTGCGGACCAGTTGGCTTGCAGGCGCGTTGATCGTGCCCAGAAGCATGGCCAGCATGACTTCGCGGGAAGGAAGTTCGGCGATGGCCTTGACCTGCGCTTCATCGAGGATCGCTCCATCGAGGATGCCGAGCTTGATGCTAGGCTTCTTGAACTCCTTTTCAAAGGATTTGAGGACCTTGGCGGCTCCAGCGACGTCTTCGGCACCCGTCACGAAAGCGGTCTGCCCGGTGAGCTGGTCACCCGTGTCGGGCAATCCCGCTTCGGCGAGGGCTTTCTTCATGTAGGTGTTCTTGGCAACGTGGCATTCGGCTCCACTGGCAGAAAGGCGGGTGCGGAGTTCGGAGAACTCGGGAACCGTCATGCCGGTGTATTCGACCACCAGCAGGAACGGCGAACCGTTCACCCGCTCGAGCAAGTCATCAATGATGATTTTCTTATCAGGATTCATGTCGGATCAGGTGGTTTAAGCGATGGTGAAAAGGGAAGACTCCAGGGGAAGACCCGGGCACATGGACGCAGCGACAGTCACACTGCGAATGTAGTTGCCCTTGGCCGAGGCAGGTTTGGCGCGCTTGACGCTGTCGATAAAGGCGGAGGCGTTTTCCGCAAGAGCTTCGTCCTTGAAGGAAGCCTTGCCGATCGAACCGGAGACATTGCCGTTCTTGTCGAGCTTGTAGTCGACACGACCTGCCTTCACCTCGCCCACTGCCTTTGCAGTATCGTCGGTCACAGTGCCGGTCTTCGGGTTGGGCATCAGGCCACGGGGACCGAGAACACGTGCGATTTTACGAACTTCGGTCATCGCTTCCGGAGTTGCGATGGCGACATCAAAGTCGGTGAATCCACCCTGGACCTTCTTGATCAGGTCTTCGTATCCGACGTGCTCGGCACCTGCTGCGGTGGCAGCTTCGGCAGCAGCTCCAGCGGCGAAGACCGCAACGCGGACATTCTTACCCGTGCCGTGTGGCAGCGAGACGGAACCGCGGACCATTTGGTCGCTCTTGCGTGGATCCACACCGAGGTGGAAGGATACGGTGACGGTGGGATCGAACTTCGGTGCCGGGAATTTCTTCAGGGTACCAAAAGCCTCCTCCAGCCCATAGGACTTGCCTGCCTCGACGAGTTCGACAGCCTTCTTGTAGCGTTTGCTTCTGTTTTTAGCCATTGTGTTAGTTTGCAGTGCGGACGGACTCAGCTTGAGCAGAACCCTCCTGCGGTTTTCGATCGACAGCCGCCGGAGCGGATGTCGGAAATTGATTTACATGCCTTCGATCTCCAGCCCCATCTGACGGGCGGTGCCGGCGAGGATGCGCGCGGCGGCCTCGGGATCGCTGGTGTTGAGGTCGGGCATCTTGATTTCGACCACTTCCATGAGCTTGGCCTTGGAGATCGTGCCGATCTTTTTCTTGTTCGGTTCGCCTGAGCCGGAAGCAATGCCTGCCGCCTTTTTGAGGAGGTTCGCAGCTGGTGGCTTCTTGGTGATGAAGGTAAAGCTCTTGTCCTTGTAGACTGAGATCACGCAGGGAAGCACTTCTCCTGCCTGGCTTTGAGTGGCGGCGTTGAACTCCTTGCAGAAGCCCATGATATTGACGCCGGCCTGACCGAGCGCAGGACCAACGGGTGGCGATGGATTGGCGGCGCCCGCTTGGATCTGGAGCTTGATGACGTTAGTTACTTCCTTGGCCATGGTTTTGAGTGATTAAGATGATGTTGTGAAAATGGTGAAATGCAGGGCAATCGGCTTCAGCCTCGCTCAACCTGCCAATATTCGAGTTCAACCGGAGTGGAGCGGCCAAAAATGGTGACGGAAACCCGGAGCTTGCCCTTTTCGGGGTCGATCTCCTCGACCACGCCGTCCTGGCTCTGAAACGGGCCGTCGGCGACTTTGACGATATCTCCAACTTCGAAACTGATGGCCGGACGGACGCTGTCCTCGCGCTCGGCGATCTGTGAAAGCATCGCGTCGACCTCTTTCTGCCGCATCGGGATCGGACGATCCTTGGTGCCGGCGAAGCCAATGACGCCATCCATCTCCTTGATGAAATACCACGCTTCTTCTTGAAGCTGGTTGTCTTCCGTGAGGAGATTCATGTTGATGATGATGTAACCGGGGAAGAATTTCTTCTTGGTCTCGGTTTTCTTGCCACCACGGATCTCGGAGACCATTTCCATCGGAACGAGGACCTCGAAGATGTACTTGCTCAGATCTTCGGCCTCGGCATTGCGGTAAATGCGGTCACGAACCTTGTTCTCCTGACCGGAGAGGACGTGGACCACATACCATTGTTTTTCTGGCGGCGGAATGACGGGCATGGAATTGAGAAGGTTTGAGAAATCGGTGTTCAGCTCCCGATTTTGGTAAGGAAAAAGACGATCTGAACGAGGAAGAAATCCCAGAAGGACACGAATCCTGCGAGCAGAACGGTTGCAATCAGCACAACAACCGTCGAATCAACGAGTTCCTTGTATTTCTTGATGCCCTTGATCTTTGGGTCGGACTCCCACGGCCAGTTGGCCTTGCGGAGTTCGCCCTTCACTTCACCGATGAAGCGGGAGACTTTTGTAAACATGGTTGGGAAAAAGGGACGTCGACGACTGGGAGAGATGGCACGGAAGGAGGGACTCGAACCCACAACCAACGGTTTTGGAAACCGCTACTCTACCAATTGAGCTACTTCCGTTTGATTGTTGCTACGATGAGGCGATGGCGGGGCACTCCGGTAAAATTACCAGAGTGCCCCGAAAACCTTCGGGATTCGAATCGGGCGGCAGAGCGCCAGAGTCAACCCCCGAATGAGGATTAGTCAAGAATTTCACCCACACGACCGGCACCGACGGTGCGACCACCTTCGCGAATCGCGAAGCGCATGGTCTGCTCCATCGCGATCGGGTTGATGAGTTCGACTTCCAGATTGACGTTGTCACCGGGCATCACCATCTCGACACCGTCGGGAAGTTTGATGGATCCGGTCACATCGGTCGTGCGGAAGTAGAACTGCGGGCGGTAGTTCGAGAAGAACGGGGTGTGACGACCACCTTCATCCTTGGAGAGAACGTAGATCTCGCCCTTGAACTTGGTGTGCGCCTTGACGGAACCCGGCTTGACGATGACCTGGCCACGCTCGACGTCGTCCTTCTTGAGACCACGGATGAGGAGACCCACATTGTCGCCGGCACGACCTTCGTCGAGCAGCTTGCGGAACATTTCGATGTCGGTGACGGTGGTCTTCTGCGTGTCGCGGATACCAACGATTTCAACTTCCTCCATCTTCTTGACGATTCCGCGCTCAACACGACCGGTGCAGACGGTGCCACGACCTTCGATCGAGAACACATCTTCCACAGGCATGAGGAATGGCTTGTCAACCGGACGCTCGGGCTCGGGGATGTAGGTATCCACTGCTTCCATGAGCTTGAGGATGTTCGCCTTTTGATCCGCATCGCCTTCAAGGGCCTTGAGAGCGGAACCGCGAACGATCGGAATGTCATCACCTGGGAATTCGTAGGTGGAAAGGAGGTCACGAATTTCCATTTCGACGAGCTCGAGGAGCTCTTCGTCGTCGACCATGTCGACCTTGTTCATGAACACCACGAGAGCGGGAACACCCACCTGACGGGCAAGCAGGATGTGCTCACGAGTCTGAGGCATGGGTCCGTCCGCTGCCGAAACAACGAGGATACCACCGTCCATTTGAGCGGCGCCGGTGATCATGTTCTTCACGTAGTCGGCGTGACCCGGGCAGTCGACGTGGGCGTAGTGACGATTGGCGGTCTCATACTCGACGTGTGCGGTCGAAATGGTGATACCGCGCTCACGCTCCTCGGGAGCGGCGTCGATGTCTGCGTATGCTTTGGCCACCGCACCACCCGTCTCTGCGAGGGTGTTGGTGATTGCTGCTGTGAGAGTGGTCTTGCCGTGGTCAACGTGGCCGATTGTGCCGACGTTTACGTGGGGTTTGTTCCGCTGGAATGCTTCTTTGGCCATGATTGATTGATTGTTCGCTTTGGACTGGTTCGCTTCGGTGACTATTTCCGCTGGAGCTTGTGGGGGGAATTGAACCCCCGACCTCACCCTTACCAAGGGTGTGCTCTACCCCTGAGCTACACAAGCGAGACGGCTATAGACACCATTCCCGAGAACCGTTGGAGAAACACACCACCTGCCGAGAATCGGAAAATCGATGCGAAATCTCGGAAAGCCCCCGGGAAAAGCGGGCGGAACTTAACAAAGCCGCCCACCCTGTCAAAAAAAATCTGAAAGGAAAGAAGATTTCTCGACAGCCCTTGATTTTCCTAGGGAAATCAGGGGTTGCGCGGACTCAGGAAACCCCTTCGGAGCCCCCTTCCGCCCCGTCCTGCGGCTCGATCAACCGATTCACTCGCTCGATCGACAGGCAGCGTCCGCTTTCCGGGTCGAGATCCGCCACCACCCCGCAAAGACGGACGACTCCCCTGGCGACGGGAAAGCGGGTCGGCATCCCTGTCCGAAAACGCCAAACCACCGACTCGGGTGTTCGACCAAGCACCGAGTGCTCCGGCCCACACATCCCGGCATCCGTGAGGCAGCCCGTTCCCTGCGGCAGGATCCTCTCATCAGCAGTCTGAACGTGGGTATGGGTTCCAACCACCATGGAGGCCTTGCCATCAAGAGCCCAGCCCATCGCAATCTTCTCACTGGTAGTTTCGGCGTGGAAATCCAGAAAGATCATCCGGATGCCCTCGCTCCGCAGCTTTTCAATCTGCGCTTCGACGATGATAAATGGGTTCTCCAATGGTGGTTGGATGAAGGAGCGACCCTGCGCCTGCATGACCGCGATCTTTCCCTTCGCGGTTTCGAGCACCACCCAGCCTTCTCCGGGCGTTCCCTCCGGATAGTTGATCGGACGAAGCAAACGAGGTTCAGTTGGAAAATAGTCGACGATATCCTGCTGGTCCCAGACGTGATCCCCCGTCGTCACCACTGCGGCACCTGCCCGCAGCAGATCGATCGTGATCTTCGGCGTAATGCCACGCCCGCCGGCGGCGTTCTCGCCATTGACGATGATGAAATCCAGCTTGAGTTCCTTGCGTAGGCTCGCCAACTGCCCAATCACCGCCTTACGTCCCGGTTCACCGACGACGTCTCCGAGAAACATGATACGCAAAGATTCCATAGTAGTTCGCTTCACCATCGCAACCGCCAGCGTCCGCGCCGCCAAGCAAAATTCTCAGCGATGAACCCACGCACCACCATTCCGCTATCGATCGCCCTTCTCGTGGGTTTGGCAGCCTTCTACTTGTGGCGAAGCCAGCCTCAGACAATAGAAGACCCACCCCCTCAGACTGAGCAAGCTCCCTTGGCCCCGGCACCGAGACTCTCGGACCTCGCACCGCTGCCCGATTGGTCCGATCTCGACCCATGGCAGGAAACCGTCAGCCGTGAGGAGTTCATCACCATGATGGATTCGGTTTTCACCGTTTCAGCTGATTGGCGCGACTGGTTCATCGTCGGCGAGGACTCGGTCGAGGTGAAGACCGGCGATCCTGACAATCCCTACCGGCTCCGTTTTGCCAATACTCGCGAAGCGATGATCGGGCCGCGCTATTGGCGCCCCGCCTCCGAATTGGAACCTGCTCCAGCCGACCAACCCCTCAAGGGATTGAGGATCGCCATCGATCCCGGCCACATTGGAGGTCGCTGGGCGAAGGTCGAAGAACGCTGGTTTCAGGTGGGTGACGGCGAACCTGTTAGAGAAGGCAACATGACGCTGCAGGTTGCCGAGTTACTCAAGCCCAAGCTGGAGAAGTTGGGCGCTGAGGTTTCCCTGCTGCGTACGGAAAACGAACCAGTCACCGCTTATCGCCCGGAGTCATTGCTGGATGAGGCACGTGCCAGCAATCCCGAATCGCCGCAACGACTGGCAGAGCGCCTTTTTTACCGCACCGCCGAGATTCGCGCCCGCGCCGACAAGGTCAACCAAGAGCTCAAGCCCGATCTCGTCCTTTGCCTCCACTTCAATGCCGAGTCGTGGGGCGACCCGACGGTCCCTCGACTCGTGCCAGGCAACCATTTCCACCTCCTTCTCAATGGTGCCTACACACGAGGAGAAGTCGAACTCGCAGATCAACGCCTCGAAATTTTGCGCAAGATCGTCGAGCGCATCCATCCGGAGGAAGCCGCCCTCGCTGAAAGCATCGCCAGCGCCTTCGTCGAGCAAACCCAACTCCCCCCCTATCTCTACGAATCGAACTCGTCGCGCGCCGTCAACATCGCCGGCAACCCCTACCTTTGGGCGCGCAACCTCCTCGCCAATAGGCTCTATCGCTGCCCGGTGGTGTTTCTCGAACCCTACGTCATGAACTCGGTCGAGGATCACGCCCGCATTCAGGCAGGAGACTACGAAGGCCTTCGGGAGGTGGCAGGAAAGAAGCGCTCATCGATCTTCCAAGAGTATGCCGTGGCCGTGGCGGCGGGCCTTGAAGACTATTATCGGAAAGAACGAGCCAGATGATCGACGTATTTCGTCAGACCAAATGACATTATTCGGCGTCATGGATCGCCACTGCCCATCGTATGAAACCCACGCAGCCTCCCTTTCGCCTTTTGCGAGCGACCTTGTTTTTCGTAACTTGCCTCGCGGGCGGGATCCACGCCCAGGACGGTGGCCAGCTCTACGCGACCTACTGTTCCGCCTGCCATGCGACCGATGGAAAAGGCGCAACCGGTGGTCTGTTCCCGCCTCTAGCAGGAAGTGAGTGGGTCGCTGGTCCACCCGACCGCGCCATCAAGATCGTGCTTCATGGCCTCCAGGGTCCGATCGATGTCGCCGGCAAGCCTTACAATTTGGTGATGCCTCCCCAAGGCACCGTGCTGCCGGACGATCAGATCGCCGCGATTCTCAGCTTCGTTCGCAGTTCGTGGGGGAACGACGCTGCCAAAGTGACCCCTGAACAAGTCAAAGCGATCCGCACCGCTACCGCCGAGCGCAGTGAAATGTGGACCCAAAAGGAACTCCTCAAGCTGCATCCCCTACCCAAAGCCCAGAGCGTTCTCAAAAACCTGATCTCCACCCACTACCACGGCACTTGGAAAAAACTGCCCGACTTCTCGAAGCTTGAACCGGTGGCCGTCGAGGAAGAACACGACGGCATCATCAGCCTCCGCAAGACCGAGCGGAAAGACCATTTCGGCATCGTCTGGGAAGCCGACTTCATCGCACCCAAGACCAGCGACTACATCTTTCGCTTCGCCTGCGACGATGGCGGACGCCTGCTCCTCGACGGCAAAATCATGCTGGAAGTCCACGGCACCGGGCCGATCGGTGGCGGTCGCACTCAGGCAGCCAAACTCCGCCTGAAGAAAGGACCTCACCCGATCCGGATCGAATACTACGAATTTACCGGCGAAGAAGGGATCGCCATTTCCTGGAAGGAAGCGGCAAGCGACGCATGGAACGAACTTTCCGATGTTTCACTCAGCAAAAAGACGCCGGAAGAGGTCTCGATCCCGATCGCTCCGACCAAAGACCGCGCCACCATCTACCGCAACTTCATCGCCGGCACCACACCTCGCGCCATCGGGATCGGCCTACCCGGCGGCATCAATTTCGCCTACAGCGCCGATCATCTCGCCCCCGAACTCCTCTGGACCGGGAAGTTCATGGACGGGGCGCGCCATTGGATCAATCGTGGCCAAGGTGCCCAAAAACCCGCAGGAAACCAACTCGTCAATACAAGCAAGAGCCCGGCCTTTCCCCAGGCCGCCAGCTTCCGGGGATACCGCCTCGATCCGCAGGGAAACCCCACATTCCTTGTCACCATCGCGGATCTAACAGTAAGCGACCACTTCCAAGCCGGCGATGACGAACTGATCCGCGTCCTCAGCGCTTCAGGACAAGGCCAGCCCATCGAAATTCTCATCTCAGATCAGCAGGCGATCCAACTCATCGACGACCAAATCTATCAATTCGGCCCATCGATGACGCTCACCACCGAGCATGCCACCATCGAGACCCGTGACGGGAAGACCTATCTCAAACTCACTCCCGGCGCGCCCACCACCCTCACCTACACCTGGAAATGAAGCTCAAATCACCAGGCAATGCATCTCAACCCGGAGCCCATTTCCGCATGAAATATTCGCGTCCGTTCGCGTCCATTCGCGGTTTCCTCCTCATTGCCATCGCCAGCTCCGCTCAAGCCGGGCAGCAATCCGACTACTACCTCCGCGAAGAGATCCCGCTTCCTGAGAACGAAGTCATGGAAATCGGCTCCATCGCCCTCATGCCCGATCAAAAAGTTGCCGTCACCACCCGCCGGGGCGACCTCTGGATCTGCGAAGGCGCCTATGCCGATGACCTCTCCAGAGTGACCTGGAGCAAGTTCGCCGAAAACCTCCACGAACCGCTCGGCATGTTCTGGAAGGATGACTCGCTGTGGGTTCATCAGCGCCCTGAGTTCACCCGCATCACCGATACCGATGGCGATGGCCGGGGCGACCAGTTCGAAACCATCAGCTCAGGCTGGGGCCTCAGTGGCGATTACCACGAATACAACTTCGGCTCCGACCCCGACAAGGATGGCAACGTCTGGAACGTCCTGTGCCTGACGGGTTCCGCAAACGCCAAAGCCGACTGGCGTGGATGGAGCATGCGCATCACTCCGGAGGGAAAAACCATCCCCACCTGCTCAGGCATCCGTTCGCCAGGTGGCATCGGCTTCAACGCGCAAGGGGACGCCTTCTATACGGACAACCAAGGACTCTGGAATGGATCATCGTCCCTCAAGTGGCTCAAGCCCGGATCATTCCAAGGCAACCCGACCGGAAACAAATACCACAAACTTGCCGACCTCCCCGAACCACCCAATCCGGAAAGCGGCTCAAGGATCCTGACCGAGCGGAAGAAGTTTCCCGAACTGATCCCGCCAGCCGTCGTCTTCCCCCACGGCAAGGTGGGGCAGTCGCCCACCGGAATCATCACCGATCAGACGAAGGGCAAATTCGGCCCCTTCGCCGGCCAGGTTTTCGTCGGGGAGCAGACCCACTCCCAGGTCCAGCGCGTCTGCCTCGAACAAGTCAACGGCATCTATCAAGGCGCCGTCTTCCTCTTCCTCGAAGACTTCGAATCCGGCCTCGTTCCGATTCGACTTGCCGACGACGGCACCCTCTTCGCCGGTGGCACCAACCGGGGCTGGGCATCGCGCGGATCCAAGACATTCACCTTCGAACGCGTCCGCTGGACCGGCACCGTTCCCTTTGAAATCCACACCATCACCGCACGACCCGATGGCTTCGAGCTCACCTTTACCGAGCCAGTCGATCCAGACACCGCCAGCGATCCCGACTCCTACTCGATGGCCTCCTGGACCTACATCTATCAGAGCGGCTACGGTTCGCCCGAAGTCGACAAGACGACCCCGAAAGTCACGGCCGCCGTCGTCTCTCCCGACAAGACCCGGGTCCGTCTGACCATCGAAGGAATGGTTCAAGGTCACGTCCACCAACTCGATGCCAAAAGCGTCAGATCCTCCACCGGCGAGCAGCTCTGGCATCCGACCGCCTACTACACGCTCAACGAGATCCCTAAATGACCTTGCTGGCGTCATCCCATGCATTTTTGACTTTCACTGAGCACTGCTAACTGATCACTCGGCACTTCATGCATCTTCTCCTTTGCGGCCACGGCTACCTCGGCCAAGCCATCTCCCGCGAGTTCCTCGACGCAGGCTGGAAAGTCACCACCCTTTCAAAGTCGGGCGAAGGCGCCGATCAGGCCTGCGATCTTTCCTCGCAGGACTCCGTGGCAGCTCTCGAAAAATCCGTGACCGCTCCCGACTTCATCGTCCACTGCGCCGCTTCGGGCCGCGGCGGCGAAGAGGCCTACCGCGCGGTCTATCTCGATGGCTGCAGCCACCTCATCGACGTCTTCCACGGCGTCCCGATGCTCTTCACCTCCTCCACCTCCGTCTACCCCCAGACCGATGGCGCCGCTGTCACCGAGGAAAGCCCCGCCGAACCCGACCGCGAAACCGGCAGGATACTCCGCGCCGCCGAAAAGGTCGTGCTCAACCACGAAGGCATCGTCTTCCGGCTATCCGGCATCTACGGTCCCCATCGTAGCGTGATCCTCAGGAAGTTCCTCGCTGGCGACGCCACCCTCGAAGAAGACGGTCAGCGCATCCTCAATCAGATCCACCGCGACGACGCCGCACGCGCCGTCCTTCAAGCTGCCCTCGGCTACTGCGGACCAGGTATCTGGAACGTCAGTGACTCGCATCCCACCAGCCAGCTCGACACCTACGCCGGCCTCGCGGAAATGTTCGCCAAACCCATGCCACCCTCCGCCCCCCGCGACCTCAATCGCAAACGTGGCTGGACCCACAAACAGGTCGACAATTCCAAACTCCGCCAAAGCGGCTGGACGCCACGCCATCCCTCCTTCCTCGGCGCAGCCAAGGAGATCGCTGCGACCCTTTGATGGGGAAGCCGCAGGCCGTGGACTGCGTGCAGCCTGCTGACGCTGTCCACACGCCGAACTTCCCATCGACGCTTCTTTGACATCATCCGCAGCGTCCTTAGCCTCCGCTCCAAACTGATGCCGATCCCTTTCCAAAACACCTACGCCAGGCTCCCTGGGACCTTCTTCGAGAAAGTCGATCCCACTCCGGTTCGAGCCCCGCAACTGATCGCGCTCAACAGCCAGCTCGCCTCACAAATGGGCATCGATCCCGCCGAGCTCACTCTGGAAATCCTCTCAGGCAACGAAGTCCCCACCGGAGCCGAACCCCTCGCCATGGCCTACTCCGGCCACCAGTTCGGCGGCTTCTCCCCCCAGCTCGGCGACGGCCGCGCGATCCTCCTCGGCGAAGTCGCCGGCAAGGACATCCAGCTCAAAGGCTCCGGACTCACCCCCTTCTCGCGCCGCGGTGATGGCCGCTCCGCGCTCGGACCCGTGCTCCGCGAGTACCTCGTTTCCGAAGCCATGGCCGCCCTCGGCGTCCCCACGACCCGCGCCCTCGCCGCCGTCCTCAGTGGCGAAAATGTCGTCCGCGAGGAAATCGAACCCGGCGGCATCTTTACCCGCGTCGCCAGTTCCCACCTCCGCATCGGCACCGTCCAGTACTTCGCCGCGCGCCAGGACCACGAGAGCCTCGAAGCGCTCGTCAACTACACCCTCGCCCGTCACTATCCCGAATCAAAGACCGCCCTCGAACTCCTCGAAAACGTCATCGCCAGACAAGCCTCCCTCATCGCCCACTGGATGTCCCTCGGATTCATCCACGGCGTCATGAATACCGACAACATGAGCCTCTCCGGCGAAACCATCGATTACGGTCCCTGCGCCTTCATGGACCGATTCGATCCTGCCAAAAAATTCTCATACATCGATCAGAACGGCCGCTACGCCTACCACAACCAAGCTTCCATCGGCCGTTGGAATCTCACCCGTCTCGCCGAAGCCCTGCTCCCGCTTCTTCACGAAAACACCGATACCGCCGTCGAGATTGCCAAGGGTGCCCTCGACAAATTCGGCCCACTCTTTGAAAACAGCTACCAGCAAAGGTTCTCTAACAAGCTCGGACTCCCTGGTCGATGTGAGCCCGCCCTCATCGAATCGCTCCTCATCCTCATGGCCGAACAACAAACCGACTTCACCCTCGTCTTCCGCCATCTCAGCGGCCCTGAGGAAAACCTGCTCACCCAGTTCAAGGACCCCGAACCTGTCAAAGCCTGGCTGAGCAAGTGGCGCGGCTCCGGCGACATCGACATCGACCTGATGCAGCGCAGCAACCCGATCTTCATCCCCCGCAACCATCGCATCGAAGAAGTCATCGTAGCGGGAAAAAAGAACGACTTCGAACCCTTCCACCAACTCCACGCCATCCTTCAGAAACCCTTCACCGAGCAAGCTGGCGCCGAAGCGTTCGAACAAACCCCTGAACCCGACCAAATCGTCCCCGCCACCTTTTGCGGCACCTGAGAAGGCATCCCTTACCTCGCCTCAATAATCGTCGGACAAGGCCTAGCCATTTGAGCGACCACCCGCTCCTGAAAGCCTTGCTACCCGAAGCAATGGTGCGCGGTACTGGGTTCGAACCAGTGACCCCATCGGTGTGAACGATGTGCTCTACCACTGAGCTAACCGCGCTTTTGCCATATGGCGGGGCGAAGGGATTAGGCAAATCCCGCCCCCCATGCAAGCCCGGAGTGGCGCTCTTCCGAGCGCCATAGATGGGCAAGGAGGCTGTCCAACCGCACGGCCCCTCAAAACTCCACCGTTTTCCCCAACTCAGCCACCTCCACCTCCCCGTCATGGATCTCCCTCAAAGCATCGCAAAGTGCCTCCGACCGTGATGACTCCCCATGCACCAGCCAGACCTTCTTCTTCGGACCGGTCATCGCTTCAAAATAATCCAGCAACTCGGAGTGATCCGCATGCCCGGAAAACGAATCCACTATCTCAACGGCTGCCTTCACTTTGAACGGCTTGCCAAAGATATTCACCTCCTCCTTGCCATCGCGAATGAATCGACCAAGCGTGTTGTCAGCACAGTAACCGACGAAGAAAACCGTATTCCTCGGATTTCCGATCCCATTTTTCAAATGGTGCCGAATCCGGCCCGCCTCACACATACCTGAGGCCGAGATGATAATGCACTTCTCATCCTTCTCATTGAGCTTCTTCGACTCATTGACAGCTCTAACAAGCCGCAACCCTTCGAATACAAAGGGGTCCTTCTTGTCCTCGAAGAGAAAGCTGTAGACCTCCTCATTGAAGCATTCCGGATGTAGCCGGAAAATCTCGGTCGCGCCGACCGCCAGCGGGCTATCCACATAGACCGGAACCTTCTCCAAACGACCCTCCTCGAACAAACGATTCAAGACATAAAGCATCTGCTGGGTTCTCTCGACCGCAAAGGCGGGAATCAGCACCTTGCCGCCACGCTTCAGGGAACGCTCAAGAACTTCCGCGACCTCATCCAGAGCACCGGTCGGCAGCTCGTGTTCGCGACCACCATAAGTCGATTCCATCAGGACGAAATCGATGTTCTCCACTGCCACCGGATCGTGTAAAATTTCATTATCACCGCGCCCCACATCACCAGAGAACAGAAAACGTTTTTTCTTCCCTCCATCCTCCCTGTCCTCGATCTCCAAAAGCACCTGCGCGGCGCCAAGAATGTGGCCTGCGTCGAAAAATGTCAGAGTGACCCCGTCGGAGATCAGCATCGGGCGCCCGTAGCCCATTGAAACAAACTGCCTCAGACACCGCTCCGCATCTTCTTTCCGATAGAGCGGCTCAACCGGTGGCTTGCTCTCTTTCGCCAGTTTCTTGTTCAACCATTGAACATCGTATTCCTGAATATGAGCGCTGTCCGCCAGCATGATCGTGCACAGGTCCCGCGTTGCGAAGGTCGCATGAATGTTCCCGGCGAAACCACTTTTGGTGAGATTCGGCAGGTTGCCACTGTGATCAATATGTGCATGGGAAAGCACCACCACATCGATATCCTGCGGGTCAAAGTGGGGAAAACAGCAGTTGACCTGATAGGCATCCTGGCGCCGGCCCTGATAGAGTCCGCAATCAAGCAGGATCTTCTTTCCGTTCACCTCCAGCAAATGCTGGGAACCAGTCGTTGTGCCAGCGGCACCGCAGAATTTCAGTTTCATGGGTTTTGTTTGTTCCGATACTCGGCCGATCCCTGCTCAACGCAACCCAGAAACGAGTTCCCGCGGCGGGAGCGTCAGCGGCATCACGACATCAACGCAGAATCTTCTCAAACACCAGTGATCCCCTTCCGCTCTCCTCAAGCTGCTTTCGGCGCTGATCCGGCAGCACTTCCTTTCCCTTCTCAGTGTAGCCCATCCGATCACGGAAAAACTCCGCCGACCGATTCGTCAGGGCAAAAACCCTACGGATCATTTTCGAGACGGCGACCCTCTCGGCGTAGCGAACCAGGTCCGCACCGTAGCCACGCGACTCGTGGGACAGTTTCACGTAAAGGCAAGCGACCTCTGCAGTCTCCTGTTCCCCATATTCATGCAAAGCCACGCAGCCCACGACGTTGTCATCGATTGTCATCACGTGGTAGTCACCGACTTTTGCGAGAATGTCCTCATAGCTCCGAGGAACGAGTTTCGTCCGCCTAACAGACCGCCCGATCATCCCTAACAACTCCGGGATATCCTCTTCCCGCAGTTCACGAATTTCCTGATAGGCATCCGCGTGCACCATCGTTCCCACCCCTTCGTTGGAGAACAGCTCATCCACCAGGACTCCCTGGCGTCGGCCATTCAGCACGTGAACCCGGGGCACCCCGCGACGACAGGCTTCCGCTGCGGACTTCAACAGATTGCCACCGGTTACGGTTCCCGAGTCGGCAAGACTCACGGCATTGACCGCCGCCACCGCGGGAACCGCCTCTCCGTCGATCAGGATGGCCTCCTCAAGCAGGGCAATCAACTTCACCGCTCCCATCCCAATCGCGAAATCAACCACCTGGGGATCCAGCGGATCATTTGAAGAGGCGTCCGCCACCACCGTCTGCCCTCGCGCCAGGATCGCCTTGGCTTCCTTCACCGCCCCCGGATCACCGAGTGGCATCAAAAGCCGTGCGGCCTTGATCTCGCACTCCAGTGTCCAGTCATAGAGGTCCTCCAAGTCACCTCCCAGCACTCCAAGCACCAGCTTCACTCCGACATTCTCCAGCGTCGCCAGATCCAGCAAGGTTTCGGCCACCGCCGGCTCCGGCAGGAGACCGGCTTCAATAAGCACGACAAAGGTCTTCCCCTTGAACTGGGGAACGTATTGAAGAACCGCCCTGACATCACTTTGCGCTGCCACTCCCGACTTCTAACGACCCGCTTCGGTCCGTGCAATCCCCGACACGAACGATCTACCCCTCAGCTCAAGCCGACTCCCTACCCACCCAGCCGCCGCCTCCGATCAACTCTGGGGTCATTTCGACATCAGCGCCAATTCCTCCGCGACCATGCTCTTAAGTTCCGATGGCTCGATGACTTTCGCCTTGCTGCCAAAACTCAGTACCCACCGTAGCACTTCTTCGAGCGCTCCCGCCTCGAAGCAGACATCCACCTTGGTCCCCTTGCCATTCAACACGATGACTTCCTGCGTCGGATGCCAGCGGCGTTCCTGCGCCAGTCGAGCCGCATAGCCCTTCAATCGGACCCTGACCAGGAATGGCTTATGGTCACCATCAACGGACCAGACCCCGAAGCTCCGCCGCAAGTGCTCCCGCCCATCGAAACCCTCGGGCCTCTCAAATCGGATCTCGGATACCGTGAGGCGACTCATCCGTGGCAGCGCAAATGTCCTCAACGCCTCCCGTTCCTTGTCCATTCCAATCAGGTAGTAGCCACCATCGACCTCACCCAGATGAAGCGGCTGAACCCGGCGAGCCACCGCCTTGTCGGCGCCAAGCTTGCGGTAGTGAAAAACAATCTCCAACTGCTGCACAACCGCCTCTGCCATCTGACCGAAGAGCTTCACATCGCGCCCCTTCATTTCGGGCACCTTGCGGGAGAACGCTTCGTCAAGATCACTCCAGTTCAGCGCCACCCGCTCGCTCATCGAACGCGTCAGCTTTCCAAACGCATCCCGAAGCTTGTCCGCCAGCTCCGTTCCCCGAATGGAGTCCAAAGCCGACCGCGCAAGAAACAAGGCCGCCATCTCCTCGGCACCGACTTCAAACTCGGGAAAGTCTTTCACCGAGTCCTCATAAAAATAACCATGAGCCTTGTCGTCATAACAAAGCGGCACCTTGAGACTATCACGCATGAAATTGATGTCGCGCTGCACGGTCTTGGTCGTCACCTCCAATTCCTTGGCAAGCGTCGAACAGTTGGGAAAACGCCCGTCCTTGATCGCCGTGTGGATCTTGTGAATCCGCTCCATCGGCCGACGGGTGAATTTCGTCGGCTTTCGTCGCTCTCGCCCTCCACCCAGCTCGTCTGCCTTTGCCATGGAAAGATCCAATCAAACTCCAGCTTTCCAAGCCAATCAAAAGCACCCCCCACCGATGTCCCACCCCCCTCGATATGGTTCCCCCATGAAAGTAACCCGCCGCTCCTTCGGCCGCCTCCTCGGCGGACTTTGCCTCACTCCCCAGATCGCTCCTGCACTGGTAATCAAGCGCCTCCCCCTCGCTCCGACCTATCCAGTGCAGGAGTCCTCCGACCCGACTAGCTCGCGTTTTCTGGACGCCATTCGCGACCACGAAACGCTCTCACTCTACTATCACGGCGGATCCTCACCTGGGATTCTGCGCCGTTTTCGGCCGACCGAACTCTACCGCCACACCCCAGGTGGACCGATCATCGCCAGCGGCCACTGCATGCTTCGCGGCTCGACCCGCACGCTGCGTCTCGATCGGGTACGTCTCGCGTGAACAGTGAACCGAGGCATGAATCCTGATGGCTCGCCACTTCCCCTGAAAGTCACTCCTCCCGGCAAACTCCGCCAGATACTTCGAACTTCCCCATTCTCCCCAGTCCTTTGGCCGCATCCAGCCAATCGAGGTGGGTCGTGGTGATCCACTTTTGGGCATCCTCCGGCAACACTCGCAGCACCGCGTTTCGACGGTTCACATCAAGCTCTCCGAAAATATCATCGATCAGCCACACCGGTTGCTGCCCGCGACACTCCGCCAGCACCCGACCTTGAGCCAACTTCAAGGCCAGCGCCAAAGTCCGCTGCTGGCCTTCGCTGGCGAAATCCCCCGCCGCCAGACCATTCAAGGACAGAACCAGATCATCCCGATGGGGCCCGACCAGACTCTGCCGCTGTCGACGTTCCTTATCCCGTGCCTGTTCAAGGGCAGCGACAAGATCTTCGCCACCCGCTGGCCGATACTCCAACACCACCTTCTCCTCCCGCCCGGCAATCTCGCGCTGGAACTCCGCCGCCGCGGGCACCAACAGTGAAACCAATCTCGCTCGTGTCGCTGTTAGAACCTTGGCCGACTCCAGCATCACCGCTTCATAAGATTCAATTTCCGCGTCCCGGTTCCTTGAATCCTTCAGCAATAAGTTCTTCGCCTTCACTGCCCGGCGGTACCTCGATAGCGCCCGACGGTATCCCGCTTCAAACTGCGACCCCATGAAATCCAAATAACGCCGCCGCACCTCGCCCGATCCGCGCACCAACTCCAGATCTTCATTCCCCATCCAAACCAGTAAACCGCCATCGGCGAGATAGTCGCCATGACTCGGCCGCTCCTCGGCATCGACCGCAAAGTCCATTCCCGTCCGCCTTGCCCAGCGAATCCTTCGCTCCATCCCCCACGCCTCGCCGGCGATCCCGAAACCACCCGGCCCGGCCACCCGGGACATCGTCGACATCCGATGCGACCTCGGCGAATGCAGTCGCACCAAGAGACACACCGCTTCAAGGATCGATGTCTTCCCCTGCGCGTTGCTCCCCGTAAACACGCCGCCGCCCTCCGGCACCGACAGGGCCAGCGACTCAAAGCATCGAAAATCCACCACCCTCAGCGACCGAATCATCCGGCCCCACTACCCGCCATCCCGAGCTGATCTTCAAGCACCGACTGATATCCGACATCCTGAAGTCATCGGATTGAATCTTGCTTTCCAAAAAGCCAGCGACCAAGGCTCTCCACCGTGGCATTCGCACCCGAGGAATTCAGAAAAAGAACCCGCTTCGTCGTTAAGCTCGGCCGGGCGCTTCATGACTGCGGTGCCTCAAGCGAACGCATCGAACTCCACCTTACCAACGTCACCAGGATGCTTGGTCTGCACGGCAGCTTCCTGATCAGTCCCACCACCTTCACCTGCGCCTTCTGGGAAGAAGACGAACTCGACCAATTCGTCCACATCGAGCGGACCGAACCCGCCAGCTACAAACTCGGCAAGCTTTGGGAAATCGATCGCATGGTCGAAGCCATCGAAGATGACAAGATGGACTTCGCGACGGGCATCGAGAAGCTCAAGGAACTGACCGCAGCGCCGCCAACATTTTCTCCTGCGATGAACGCCTTCGCCATGGCGCTCACCGGAGCGGGATTTGCCGCACTCCTTTCGCCGAATCCACTCGATGGCATCGCCGCAGCCATCGCCTCGCTTCTCCTCTTCGCAGGCGTTCACTGGAGTTCACTCACCCCACGCTGGAAACCAGTGACACCGATCCTGGCAGCATTGATCGCCGGACTGACCGCCGGAGCGATCGCTTCATTGGGAGTTCCGATCAATCCGCCATTCGTCATTCTCTCATCCATCATCATTTTCATTCCCGGCCTCGCCTTCACCGTGGCCCTCACCGAGATCTCCACCGGTCACCTGATTTCCGGAAGCTCGCGTCTCGTCGATGGCGCGATGACCTTGCTCAAGCTCTTCTTCGGCGCCATCAGCGGTGTCGCGATCAGTTCGTTCCTGCTTCAAAGCTCACCCAACCTCGCCTGGTCACTGCCCGATCTTCCAGAATGGAGAACCTGGGTCGCAGTCGTCGTCCTTTCCCTTGGCCTCGGAATCGCCTTCGACATCCCTTGGAAAAAGATGCCATGGGGCCTGCTCGCGGCGATCATGGCCTTTGTTTCAGCCAGCATTGCACAGAGCTATTTTGGCATCCCGGTCGGTGTCTTCGTCGGAGCCCTTGCCGTCGGCCTTTTCAGCAACCTCTTTGCCCGAATCACCCGTGGCCCCGGATCCATTCTCATGATCTACGGTATCATCCTGCTGGTTCCCGGCAGTAAAATCTACTCGCTACTCAACCAATGGGTTTCCGGTGAAATCATGCTTCCCTACGAAAGTGGCGGAAAGGCACTGATGGCACTCATCTCCCTTACCGCCGGTCTGTTGTTTTCCAACGCTCTCCTCCCGCCACGAAAGAGCCTCTAACAACCTCGCCAAACCCATGTAACATGCCTCCCCTTTTGTGGTAGCACCGAGAAGAGCCCATGCCTCCGTCCGATCCTCCACCCACCCTCTTCGCCACCACCCGCTGGACGCTCGTCATCGACGCGGCCCGCGGTGCGGAAACGGCAGCCGTCGATGCCTTGGGCGAACTCGTCCGCACCTACTGGCAACCCCTCTACCGCTACGCCCGCCGCAAAGGAAAATCCAAGGAGGACGCCGAGGACCTCGTCCAAGGCTTCATGCTTCACCTCATCGAGGCCCGCTCACTCGACAGCGCCGACCGCGACAAGGGCCGCTTCCGCGCGTTCCTCCTCGCCTGCTTCAACCACTGGATGACCAACGAATGGCGTCACGCCACCCGCCAAAAGCGCGGCGGTGGCCAGACCGTCCTCTCCTTCGATTGGCAAAGCGCCGAAACCGGCCTGCGCCTCGATCCGCCCGACGAACGGAGCCCCGATCACCACTTCGACCGCGAATGGGCCCTCGCCCTCCTCGCCAAAGTCCTCGACGACCTCGAAGCCGCCTCCCGTGCCGAGGGCTCCATCGAGCAGTTCGAGCGTCTCAAGTCCTGTCTCACCGCCGACTCCCGGAAAATCCCCTACGCCCAGATCGCCAGCGAGCTCGGCGTCACCGAAGGCGCCCTGCGTGTCGCCGTCCATCGCCTCCGCAAGCGCTACCGCACCCTCCTCACCGCCGAAATCACCCGCACCCTCGCCTCCCCCGATTCCGTCGAAGACGAAATGAAAGCCCTCTTCGCCGCCTTATCAGCCTAAAATTGGATCGCGAGCTTTAGCTCGCTTATCATCCCCGAAAAAACCCGAAACAATCTCCCACCGACGTCCTAGAGCATAGCGTGACCACCAACGATCCACTCACCTGCCCCGACTGCGGCACCCTTCTCCCTGTGGACTCCCCACAGCAGCTCTGCCCCTCCTGCCTTCTGAAGCAGGCCTTCGCGTCCCGCACCGTCGATGCGCCCACCGAACCCGCGAGCCCCCCTCCCACACCCGAGGAAATCGCCGACAAATTCCCGCAATTCGAAATCACCGAATGCCTCGGCCGTGGCGGCATGGGCGTGGTTTACAAGGCCCGCCAGAAATCCCTCAACCGCTGGGTCGCGATCAAGATCCTCGCCCCGGAAAAGATTCACGACGAGAAGTTCGCCGAACGTTTCACCCGCGAAGCTCAAACCCTCGCCCTGCTCAACCACCCGAACATCGTCACCGTCCACGACTACGGCGAAACCGACGGCCTCTTCTACATCGTCATGGAGTTCGTCGACGGCGTGAATCTCCGTGATCTAATCCGTGAAGGAAAAATGGAATCCGCTCAGGCGCTGACCATCATCCCACCAATTTGCGAAGCCCTCCAATACGCTCACGACAAGGGCATCGTCCACCGCGACATCAAACCGGAAAACCTCCTCATCGACCGCGATGGACGGGTCAAGATCGCCGACTTCGGCATCGCCTCGCTCGTCGGAGACACCGATGAAAAATCCGGCACCCCACCCTACATGGCACCCGAGCAGGGCAACCATGGAAACGTCGACCACCGCGCCGACATCTACGCCCTCGGTGCCGTCCTCTACGAAATGCTCACCGGCGATCGACCCGCCTCACCGCTCGATCTCCCCTCCCAGAAAGTCCAACTCGACATCCGAATCGACGACATCGTCCTCCGTGCCCTGAGCAAGGAACCCGAACGCCGCTACCGAACCGCCGGCGAGTTCCAGTCCGTCGTGGAAACCGTCGTGGATCAACTGGCCCCGCCATCCACAACCGCGCCAACCCAGGAGACCTCCCAAGCCCAAACGCCCCCACAAGCCACCCCGCAGGCCCCGGTCAAGAAGGGCCTCTTCCGCCGCTGGTGGTGGATCTTCCTCATTTTCGGTATCCTGACTCCTCTTGCAGCCGCTGCCGCTTTCCTACTCTTCGCCTACCTGATGCCCCGGGATTTCGAAGCGAGCACCCTCATTCTCATCCAGGAATCCGAACCGGCCGCCCAACTCAGCACCAACCGGTTCCCGACCTACATCGCCGGCATCACCTCGCAGGCGACATTCCAGAAAGTTAGTGAGGAGTTGGATCTCTCGCAACGCTGGATGCTGAACGAAGCGGAAACCATCACCCGCCTCGGCGAAAACACCTCCGTCCACCAACGCAGGGGCACCGATCTCCTTGATATCACCGTCCGCTCCAGGGAACGGCAATTTGCCCCCGAGATCGCCAATACCATCGCCTCCGCCTATGCGGAACGAAGCAAGTCCATCGGTCTTTCGGTTTGGGTCATAGAGCGGGCAAGCATCGGCCGTACGTATCATATCGAACCGAAGCTGCGGCTTGGCCTCATTCTATCCGTTCCGATTGGCTTGCTCCTTTCCCCGCTCCTTGCATGGATGCTTGCCGCTTTTCTCCATCGATTCATCCCCCACAGAGCGTCCACCGCAGAAGCGTCTCAACGCCAGAAGGAGCGGGACCGGACTTTCGGTCGACTCGCCTTGGGCCTCATCCTACTGGGGATCCTCGGCACCGTCGCCATGCTCCCGTTTACCCATCAGGACGAACTGGTTCTCGTCTTTGGAGCCGTCGCCCTCGGACTCGGCTTGATCTTCGGCCTCTTCACCCGCTGGAGGCTCCTCATCCTGGTCCTGCTGCTGGTCGGTTCGGCCCTCGGCCTCATCACCTTCCTCGGCATGTTCCTTTTTTACCAAAACAAGGCCTCATCGGTGCAAAAACATCAACAACGCGCACAGACTCAAGCCATTCACGAACAAGAGATCCTGGTACAGGAAGAACTCCGCCGATTGGAAAGGGCACCACGCGACACCACGCAGTACAAGGATGTTGCTCAGGCCTTCCTTCGCGCCATCAAAGCCATGGACCCTGAAACCGCCCACTCTCTCCGCTTCCTCGAATCCGAACTCACCAAACAGAGGCGGAGCCAGATGCTCACGGACTTTCAGGAGATGAAAACAGCCTACAAAGAGGACCTCGGTCTCCTCACCACCGTCCTCGAATGGCACCGCATGGGCGGCTATGCCATCTGCCGCGTCGCCCCACCCAAGGGCGACGATCACAGCATTTTCATGATCCTCGGAATACGGCCAGACAGCAAGGAGTGGAGAATCATCGAGGTCAACGACATCCGTTCGAACGAATTGCTTCCCAAGATATTGGGCGACTGGCTCGAGGATCAAGAGTGACCGCGAAAGACCGCATGCCTTCCCCACCCAACAAGCAAACCCTCTTCTTCACCACCCGGTGGACCTTGGTCAGAGATGCCGCAAAGGGGGGCGACACCGAGGCCACCGAAGCCCTGAGCCAACTCTTCGAAACCTACTGGCAGCCGCTCTACCGCTACGTTCGCCGTTCCGGAAAATCCCAACAGGATGCCGAGGATCTCATTCAAGGCTTCTTCACCCAACTCCTCAGCACCGACGGCCTGCGCCTCGCCGACAAAGATCGCGGGAGCTTCAGAAGCTTTCTGTTAGGCAGTCTCAAGAACCACATGGCCAAGCAGTGGCAGCACGACCATCGTCTGAAGCGCGGCGGCTTCTCGCCCCACCTCTCGATTGATTGGAAAGACGGCGAGACCGGACTCAGCATCGAACCTGCTGACCCCGCCACTCCCGATCGCTTGTTCGACCGCGACTGGGCGATGGCCCTGCTCGACAAAGTCCTCGATGACTTGTCCAAATCAGATCACGGCCAAGATTTCGATCGCTGGAAACCTTTCCTCAGCATCAGCAGCGGCAAGCTGGCCTATGCAGAGATCGCCGAGGCATTCGGGATGACCGAAGGAGCCGCCCGAGTCGCCGTCCATCGCCTGCGAAAGCGCTACCGCCAGCACCTCAGAGACGAGATCAGCCGGACCCTGAGCGACAGCGAATCCGTCGACGAGGAGATGAGTTCCCTTTTCGCCGCACTTTCTGAATAATCCCTGTAACGCGATTCTTCAGACGCGTAAGGGCAACTTAGAATGACTTCCTCCAACCCACCCACCTGCGCTGAATGCGGCAAGCCGGTTCCCACCGACAGCCAGCATCAGATTTGCCCCGCCTGCTTGATGGCCCAGGCCATGGCCTCGCGCACCGTCGAGAGCGATGCGACCGCCGCTTCATCGCCCCCTCCATCTCCCGAGGAGATCGCCGACAAGTTCCCGCAATTCGAAATCACTGAATGCCTCGGCCGGGGCGGCATGGGCGTGGTCTACAAGGCTCGCCAGAAATCGCTCAACCGCTGGGTCGCGATCAAGATCCTCGCCCCGGAAAAGATCCACGACGAAAAGTTCGCCGAACGTTTCACCCGCGAAGCCCACACTCTCGCCCAACTCAACCATCCCAACATCGTCACCGTCTTCGACCACGGTGAAACCGACGGCCTCTTCTACATCGTCATGGAGTTCGTCGATGGCGTGAACCTCCGCGATCTGCTCCGTGAAGAAAAAATGGAATCCGCCCAAGCGCTGACCATCATCCCCCCGATTTGCGAAGCCCTTCAATACGCCCACGACAAGGGCATCGTCCACCGCGACATCAAGCCGGAAAACCTCCTCATCGACCGCGATGGACGGGTCAAGATCGCCGACTTCGGCATCGCCTCACTCGTCGGGGACACCAACGAAAAATCCGGCACCCCTCCTTACATGGCACCCGAACAAGGTGCGCATTCCCAAGTCGATCACCGCGCCGACATCTACGCCCTCGGCGCGGTCCTTTACGAAATGCTCACCGGCGAGCGCCCCGAAAGCCCACTCGACCTCCCTTCCCAAAAAGTCCAACTCGACATCCGAATCGACGACATCGTCCTGCGCGCCCTCAGCAAGGAACCCGAACGACGCTACCGAACTGCAAATGAGTTTCGAACGGTCGTCGAAAATGTCACTCCGCAAAAGGCCGCATCCGATCAAGCGACGAAAGGACCGATCATCAAGCCATCGCCCGCCATAGATCCCCGCTTCGCCCAAATTCTCGGTATCATCATCATCGCTGGCGGTGCCCTGAATGGCTTCGCAACGCTATACACCTTGTTTATTCTTCCCTTCGCTCGAAGAACCGCGAGCTTGGAAATGAACCGGTTCCTTGCACCCTACTTTTCAGATCCGGGTATGACGCCGTTTCAAGGATCTCCGGGATGGATGATCGGAATCGTCATCGCTTTCAGCATCCTCTTCAACCTCACCGTCTCCACCCTCTGTATTGCTGGCGGCCGCCATATGTATCTCGGCACTTCCCGCAAGTGGGCTATAGCCGGTGCCATCGCCGCTTGCGTAACTCCCAATTGGTGGCCTGGAGGACTCCTTATTGGAATTGGCGCCATCATCGTTTGGGTCATGGAGAAAGACTCAACCCAACTACCGAGTCAACCATCCCCGACCTCCTCCGAGCCAAGGCCCCAGCTTTCAGTTCTCGCGGTCGCCGCCTTCGCACTCCAGCTCTTCCTTCCAATCGGCATCATCCTGCTGATCATCATTGGAAACATCAGGTAATACCAGAATCCCCAACTACCTGATAGCATGAACCCCAACGGCCTCTCATTTTTTGCGATCCTCATTTTCCTCATGATCCTGATCACCATCCCCGGTGTCATCATGGGTTGGGTCGCCGCCGGTCGCATCCGGCGATCGGAGGGCAAACTCTACGGCATGCGCTTCGCCGCCTTTGCCGCCCTGTTTTTTCCCATCCTTGCAGTATTCCTCCTGCCATTTGTGGTCAGTTTTCTAGCCCTCACATTCCTATCCTTGAATCAAGTTTTCGATAGGAGCCATGCAATTCTCTTTGCTACTCCGATCCTGGCGACAGGTCTGATCCTAGGCTACAAGTTTTCGCAATCTCTCTATTTTGGAGTGACCAAGGGCGAACCAATCCTCGCAGGTTTTCGCAGGCGACTGAATGGGCTCACTCTCGGTGTCTTGGCAGTTCTTTTGATCGTTTTCGGTTTCGTCATGTATATCCAGCGCCCCAAGCCCGTCGGAAATGTCATGGCCTCACAATCAACTGGCGGGGCTTTCAAAGTCGAAGCCAGCACCTGGCACCGGAGGTGGATTTTTCGTTCAGACGAATTTTGTTACCGATTTGAAATCGTGGACCAAAGGAGCGGCGAAAACCGAGCATGGGAAATCTCGGTCAAAAGCCTTCCCAAGTGGAGTGATAACTCGTCTCCATCGAACGACCAGTTCGGCGAAAACGGCTCCATTCACTGGAAAGCCGACAACAGTGAAGTTGTCTTCAAAATGGATGAATCCGACGTCTTCACCATCGCGACTGATCCTATCAGAATCCCGCCCGGCGCCCATGTCGCCGGAACTGGAGAGATCCGAGTGATCAACGTTGATTGAAGGCTCCCAATATGGAGAAGGAGTTTGCAACTCCTTTCGCCTCATCTGAAGACCACCAACCTTCCGCATGTCCACTTTTCCATATTTGTAACTCAACCCACCGCACACCGGACTTTCAAAGTCCGTCTCCATATTCACCACCATGCCCCTCTCAAATTCCCAGATACTCTGCCAGCTCTCGATTCGGCCAACAAAGGATCACATCAAAGGGCTGCAAGCCGCCCTCATTGATATAGCAATTCCTCGGCGCGGCATCGACGGCGATCCTTCCAAAAGCGTAGTTATAGAGCACCAGATGTCCCGACGGGTCCTTGAGTTGTTCCCATCCAGCCTCGCCAAAATGCCGGACAATCTCCCGCTCCTCGGCAGGCTCTCCATGATACTGCGGCTGGGTGACCACAAATGACACGGCACCATCCTTCCACTTCACCACGGAGGCCAAATGAACATCGTCGCCGAATAGCTCGTTGGATGCCTGCCAGCGTTCAAGATACTCGATGGGTGTCGCGGGGAAGAATTCCAGAGCCTTTCTCGAGGGAGCGGTCTCCGTCGGGTCAGCCAATTTCGCCTCGATGAGCCGAATCGCTGGCATAAGACCAAACCCCAGAGGCTTTGTCACTTTGACGAATCGATCAGGCATCCCAATTCGCGAGCGCAAGCAAGCGCTTCGACGGCTTGCGCTTCAATGCGGCGGGTCCGGTCAGCTTCAGCACCCGTGCCGTGAGTTCGGCAGCGGTCGCGTAGTCGGTCGAGGAAGGCGTCAATCGAATCGGACGCAGCACCTTCACCGCTGGAACTTCCGTCCCGGCCGCCTGACTGCTGTTTTTTTCCGATTCACGACCAGAAACCTAACCCCACCGGCACTGATCTCAAGCTTTGAATCCCGCCTTGAACTCCGCCCCCCTCCGTGCATCCTCCCCGCCCGCTCGGGTCAAACCACCCGCCCCGGACCATGGCAGGCCCTAAATTCCAAGCTCTTCCCGGATTTCGCGACTTCACGCCGCGCGAATGCGCCGTGCGCAATTACCTCTTCGAAACCTGGCGCTCGGTCGCCCGGACCTACGGCTTCGTCGAATACGAAACCCCCGTCCTCGAAGACACCGCACTTTACTTGAAGAAATCGGGAGGTGAACTCTCCTCCCAGCTCTTCCGATTCGAGGACCAGGGCGGCCGCGACGTCTGCCTCCGCCCGGAAGTCACCGCCTCGCTCGCCCGGATCGTCGCCCAACATCAGCGCGATTTCCCGAAACCCCTCAAGTGGTTCGAAATCGGCCAGTGCTTCCGCTACGAAAAGCCTCAGAAAGGTCGCGGCCGCGAATTTCATCAGTTCAATGTCGACATCCTCGGCGAACCCGGCCCGGCCGCCGATGCCGAGTTGATCGCACTCTCGATCGACACCATGCGCGCCTTCGGCTTCGAAGAAGGCGACTTCGTCGTTCGCGTGTCCGACCGCCAGGCATGGATCGACTTCGCCTCCGAGCGTGACATCGAAGAAGATCGCATCCCCGAGTTTCTCCAGATCATCGACAAGCTTGAACGGGAAAAGCCCGACGTCACCGAACAGAAGCTCATCACTTTCGGACTCACCACGGAAGATGTCACCAGCTTCATCGAGAATCCGGAAAACGCCTCCTTCGCCTACGAAGCGATCTACGAAGATCTCGAAGCCCGGGGCATGGCACCCTTCCTCGAACTCGATCTCTCGATCGTCCGCGGACTCGCCTACTACACGGGCATCGTCTTCGAAGTCTTCGACTCGAAGAAGTCCATGCGCGCCGTCGCAGGTGGAGGCCGCTACGACACCTTGATCGCAACCATCTCCGATGGAGCCTGCGACATGCCCGCCACCGGCTTCGCGATGGGCGACTACGTCATCCGCAATCTCATCGAGGAAACCACCGACGCCCTGATGCAGATGGAAGTCTGGCTTCAACGTTCCGGGGCCGCCTGTGATGTCTTCCTCGTCATCGCCGATGAAACCAAACGCCCCGACGCCCTCGCGATCCTCTCCGAACTCCGCGAAGCCGGCATCGCCTGCGACCTTCCTTTCGGACAGGCCAAGCTCGGCAAGCAACTCAAGCGCGCCGAGCAATCCGGCGCACGCTTCGCCCTGGTCGTCGGCTCCGAGCTCCCCGAACTCCAGCTCAAGGTCCTCGCCTCCCGCACTGAGGAAACCTGCCATGTCCTCGGCCTCGCCGACTGGCTCACCGACCGCCTCCAACAACCTGATGGACCTTTGCTTGCCTGATTTTTCTAACCACAGATTAACGGGATGAACGCAGATGGACTACATACAAAGGAAACCGAAGCCATTATTGGCTGCGCCTTTGCTGTCCTGAACGACATGGGACACGGCTTCCATGAAAAGCCTTACGAGAATGCTCTTGTGGTCGAGTTTCGCTATCGTGACATTGAATACGCCCAACAGCCACGCTATCCTCTAACTTATAGGAACGAACCTGTTGGTGAATACATTCCAGATCTCATAGCCTTTGGAAAAGTCGTCGTGGATGCCAAAACCATTGAGCGGATCACCGATCACGAAATCGGACGAATGCTCAACTACCTTCGTGCCACTGGCCTACAGGTTGGACTCATTATTAACTTCAAACACGCCAAGCTGCAGTTTCGAAGAGTGACCCTCACCAAGCCTGAAGCTCCCGGCCATCAATCCTGATCCCATCTTTTCCATCTGCGTTCATCCCGTTCATCTGCGGTTGAAACAATCTTCCACCAACTGACCATCCATCCTGGTCCCCTTTTTCAAGAAAGCCATGCGCACTCACCACTGCAACGAAATCCGCCCGTCACACATCGGCCAAAAGGCCACGCTGATCGGCTGGATCAATACCGTCCGCGACCAGGGCGGAGTCATCTTTGTCGACCTCCGCGACCGCGAGGGCATCACCCAGTGCGTCTTCCGTCCGGAGGAAAGCGCCGAGGCCGCTGAGATCTCCCACAAGCTCCGCAGCGAGGACGTCATTCAGGTCAAGGGCATCGTCCGCGAACGCCTCAAGGCCGAAGGCGTCGACACCACCAACGACAACCTCGAAACCGGCCAGGTCGAAATCGTCGTTGCCAGCGTCACCATCGTCAACAAGGCCGAGGTGCTCCCCTTCCAACTCGACAAGGAACTCTCCAACGAGGACCTGCGGATGAAATACCGCTACCTCGACATCCGCCGCCCGCGGATGACCCGCAACTTGCGCACGCGCCATCGTGTCACCAAGTCGGCCCGAGATTTTCTCGACGAACAGGGCTTCTGCGAAATCGAAACGCCGATCCTCTCCAAGTCCACGCCAGAAGGCGCACGCGACTTCCTCGTCCCATCACGCCTCCAAAGCGGTCACTTTTACGCCCTGCCACAGGCACCGCAACAGTACAAACAACTGCTCATGGTCGGCGGCATCGAGAAGTATTTCCAGATCGCCAAGTGCTTCCGCGACGAAGACCTCCGCGCCGATCGTCAACCGGAATTCACCCAGATCGACATCGAAGCCTCGTTCGTCAATCAAGACGACGTGATCGGCCTCGTCGAAGGACTGCTTGGCCGCATCTTCAAGGAAGCTCGCGACACCGAGATTCCCGCCTCCTTCGAGCGCATCACTTGGAAAGATGCGATGGACCAATACGGTTCGGACAAACCTGACCGTCGCTTCGGGCTCAACTTCGTCGACCTCACCGAAGAGCTCAAGGACTGCGAATTCCGTGTCTTCTCCGGTGCCGTTGCCTCCGGCGGCATCGTCAAGGCGATCAACGCCAAAGGCTTCGCTGACATCTCGACCGGCCAGATCGACAAGCTTACCAAGCTCGCCCAAGCCGCCGGTGCAAAGGGCCTCGCCTACATTCAGGCGCGTGGCGAAGAGCGCGATACCTGGCGTTCACCTTTCGTCAAGCGCATGACCGACACCGAAGTCGAAGCGCTGCGCAATAAACTCAACATCGAAGCGGGTGACCTCATTCTTTTCGCCGCCGATCAATGGGAACCTGCTTGTGATGTCCTCGGCCGCGTCCGACTCGCCTGCGCGGAAATGCAGAATCTGTTAGAAGGCAACACCGAGCTCGATTTCCTCTGGGTCACCGAGTTCCCATTGCTTGCTTTTGATGAAGAAGAAGGCCGCTACGTCGCCGTCCACCACCCTTTCACCCGTCCGCTCAAGGAGGACGAAGAAAAGCTCCTCAAGGGCGAACTTTCCACCGATCTCCGCGCTCAGGCGTATGACGTCGTGCTCAACGGCAACGAACTCGGTGGTGGCTCCATTCGGATTCACGAAGCGCCGCTTCAGTCCGCGATGTTCACTGCTCTTGGCATCTCCGAGGAACAGGCGCAGGAGGAGTTCAGCCACATTCTCGATGCCTTCAAGTTCGGTGCCCCACCTCACGGTGGCCTCGCCCTCGGACTCGATCGTCTCGTGATGCTGATTTGCGGCGAAGAGAGCATCCGCGAGGTCATCGCCTTCCCGAAGAACAACAAGGGAAGCGATCTGATGTCGCTTTCCCCGGCCGAAGTCGATCCAAAGCAGCTTCGCGACTTGCGCATTCAGTCGACCGCCAAAAAGCCGACTCCGAACGGCGCACCGGCTTGATGCCTTCGAAGAATGACCACAAGTCTACCAAGAGCCTACTTCGAGACCCGCTTCCAGATTGAGGGCGAACCTTCCTCCTTGCCCCCAGTCTTCGCGATTCTCACAGCTTTCTATCCGATGGACGAAGTGACGTCCCCGGAGGCCAATACCGCGGCCGATGCTCTTCTCGAGTCCGCCTTGAGATCAGCTGGCCATGAACCGGTGCGTGTGACAGGCACTTCGCCGGACCGGTCCCACGAGGAACCCGGTTGGGCAATCAACTGCCCTCTCGAAGAGGCATTGCTCATTGCCCGCCAATTCCGCCAACGCGCCATTTGGTGGATCGAGAACGACGAACTCCGGTTGGTAGATTGCGGAAACCCGACACCGCTACCTGTCGCGTGGTTCTCTGAACGCATCCAAACGCCCTGATCGCGAACTCCTGACTTTCAGAAGAAGTGGATTGCGGTAGCAGAAGAAGTGTTCAGGTGATAAATCTTGCAATCGGTGGGGTGTTTTCGGCGCCTCCAGTAGAAGTCGGTCAGGCTCCGTGCTGCGGCAAAAGCCCCCGCTGGCATGCTGTCACGCGAGCTGCTGGCCTGCGGTGAGTAAATAAGGTTCAGTCAAAACTATTTGACATTCAAATTCCACTTCATCCTGTTGCACTGTACGTCAAAAGCTTTTGACTCGTCGTTGTCTTCTGGGCGTGGATTACACAGATCTTCGAAGCCAACGCCTCGCTTTCCGGGTCTGGGGTCTGCATTTCGCAATTGACTGGCTCCTCACCCCTTGGGGTGCGGTGACACGGGGCGCTTGTTCGCAGGGCGTCATCGTTCTGCCCGCATCTAGCGTTTTGCTGCATCCCCGGAAGCCATCCTTGCCCTGCCCGCCTGACGGTGCATCTTCTCCTTCGACATGGAATGGAATGCCGTCGGACTTACGATCCTCATCGCACTGCTGTTGCTGTGGAATCTCGATTTCGTCGCGACTCTTCTGAATCTCAAAGCGCTGTCGCCCGAGCTTCCCGAAGAGTTTTCCGACGTCTTCGATGCCGAGCGCTATGCGAAGTCCCAGCAATACACCCGCGAGTCGGCCCGTTTCGGCATCATTGAATCGGTCGTCTCCCTTTTCGTCCTGCTGGGGTTCTGGCTTGGTGGCGGATTTGGATGGCTGGATGCTCTGACCCGCTCGTGGACTTCCAACGAGCTGCTTGCCGGTCTCTATTTCCTCTCCCTGCTCTATCTCGGCCACTACCTGATCAGCCTGCCCCTTTCCCTCTATTCGACCTTCGTGATTGAGGAAAAATTCGGGTTCAACAAGACCACACCGGGAACTTTTGTTAGTGACCAGGTAAAGTCGCTTCTTCTAAGTGCACTGCTCGGCCTGCCTCTCGCTGCTGGCCTGATCTGGATCTTTGGAAACGTCCCCCACGCCTGGCTCTGGGCATGGGTTCTTTTCACGGTAGTTCAGCTGCTGCTGATGTGGCTCGCGCCTGCGGTCATCCTACCGCTGTTCAACAAGTTCGAGCCGATGAAGGAGGGGCCCCTGCGTGAATCGATTGAAAAGATGGCGGCGAAGTGTGAGTTTCCCCTGGCGGAGATCTCGGTGATGGATGGTTCCAAACGCTCGACCAAGGCCAATGCCTACTTCACCGGTTTTGGAAAAACCAAGAAGATCGCGCTCTATGATACCTTGGTCGAGGAGCAGAGTGACGACGAACTTGTCGCCGTGCTGGCTCACGAGATCGGGCACTTCAAATGCAAGCACATCATTCAACGGCTCGGAGTGGCGATTGCTCAGAGCGCAGCCCTCTTCTTTCTGCTGGGTCTGGTCATTGATCAGAACGGTGCCTTTGCCCGAATGCTCTTCAACGCATTCGGTGTAGAGACCATTTCACCCCAAGTCGGCCTGGTGCTCTTCGCTATTCTGTTCAGCCCGGCGAGCCGGATCCTCGGGATCTTCTCCAATGCCTGGTCCCGTCGTCACGAATTCGAAGCCGATGCCTACGCCGCCAATGCCATGGGAACATCCGAACACCTGATCACGGCTTTGAAGAAGCTGTCGGCCAAGAACCTTTCGAACCTGACGCCCCACCCGATCCGGGTGCTGCTCGATTACTCCCACCCTCCGATGCTTGAACGTCTCTCTGCCCTGCGCGCACGGAGCAATCCCTAACAGGAAAAAACAACACTCAACGACCATGTTTTCCCCAGATTGCCAACGCTACGACGGCCGCATGCCCTATCGCCGATGCGGCGAGTCCGGACTGAAACTCCCCGCCATCTCTCTTGGATGCTGGCACAATTTCGGCCATGTCGATGACCAGAACGAAGCCCGCGCCATTCTCAGGCGTGCGTTTGATCAGGGAGTCACTCATTTCGATCTCGCCAACAACTACGGTCCACCTCCTGGAAGTGCCGAAGAAAATGTCGGACGTCTGCTCGCCGAAGACTTCGCCTGTCATCGTGACGAATTGATCATTTCGACCAAATCCGGATACCTGATGTGGGACGGTCCCTATGGCGAATGGGGATCACGCAAGCAGATGCTGTCCTCGCTCGATCAATCTCTCCGCCGTCTGCGGCTCGACTACGTCGACATTTTTTACCACCACCGACCAGATCCCGAGACACCGCTTGAGGAAAGCATGTCGGCCCTGGCCACGGCAGTCCAGCAGGGCAAGGCGCTCTATGTCGGGCTTTCCAACTACCCGTACAAGAGGCTCAAACAAGCCGTCCGCATGCTTCAGGGGATGGGTGTCCCCTGCCTTATCTATCAGCCATCCTATTCCATCTTGAACCGCAAACCCGAGGCGAAGATTCATCCATGGCTCGAGGCCAATGGTGTGGGCTCGATTCCCTACAGTCCCCTTGCCCAAGGCATGCTCACGCCGAAGTATCTTGATGGCATCCCTGAAGGATCCCGCGCGGCGCGCTCCGAAGGTTTCCTCCAGAAAGAACAGATCGATGAGCAGTTGGAAACACTCCAGGCCTTGAATCGTATCGCGAAAGACGCCGGCATGCCGCTCCATCACCTGGCCTTGCGTTGGGTTCTCGATCAACCGGGAGTCACCTCCGCCCTCATCGGCGCCCGTAATGTCGCCCAACTCGATGACTCGCTCGACGTCCTCAAGTTGGAGCCTCTGGATCAGGATACCCTCGAGGCCATTGATGACGCCGCTCCGCTGTAAGGGGGCGCGACCTTGAAGATTGAGGTGATTTCAGTCTGCCTCAACAGCATGAAGCGTGACCTCGAGTTCCTCACACAGTGCCTGAATCCGGTTCTGCTCCAAAAGGAGGGTGCGTCCCGCCTCTACGACGATCGCCTGAACGCCGGCTGAGGCGCAGACTTCAATGGTCTGCGGACCGATGACCGGGACATCGAAGCGGAAGTCCTGATTCGGCTTCGAAACCTTGACCAGCATGATTTCCTTGCCCTGCCCGAGCTCTCCGCCGCGCCGAACGCAGTTATTCGTTCCCTCGAAGGCTTCCACGGCGAGCACCGTTCCATGCCGGACCACAACCGTCTGACCGATATCAAGTCGGCTCGTTTCCTTGGCAATACGGAAGCCAAAAGCGGCGTCTTCGAGCTGTCGCTTTTTCAATGGCGGGCCAAACACCGGCCCCGCGGAAGGTAGAAGATCTTCCAAAAACGTTGTCGCGGGGAGCAAGAGGATTGATTCCCTCTCCAACTCTCCTGCAACCGCGCCGAAAAGCGACTCGGCATTCCGCTCCTTGATTTTGGCAAGGAGCACCAAGGTCCGAAGGTCCGGGCGGATATCGAAGAGATTCTTTGGTGCGACTTGCCCCACCATGATCGCCTCGGTCGCCCCATGGGATTTGAAGAATTTGATGACCTTTCCCAGTTGGCCAACTCGGAGCCAGGCGATCTCGTCCGCCAGCTCTTCCAGATCGCGATCGGCATCTCCTTCCACGGCAGCGACGACCAAGCGAATGCCGGGAGACTTCGAGCGAGCCGCTCGGATGAATGTTTCGGGATAGACCCCCTTGCCCGCGATAATGCCGATCGTCCTCGTGTCCTCCATGCCTCGTTCAGAGATTCAAAATAGCGGCTGTGGGACTCGAACCCACACTCCGAAGAACTCGATTTTGAGTCGAGCGCGTCTACCAATTCCGCCAAGCCGCCTTGGGATTGCGGCGGATACTGTGCAGACAGTCCGGCGCAGGCAAGAGACAATTGATTCCAAGCCCCTCATGGCTCAAAAATCACGCTCCCTTTTAGCTAGAGACCCCGCCCCGGGGACCTCGGGCTCTCCCCCCAGATCACCCAAAGCCACACCGGAGCGAGGCGCGGCGAGTATGACGAATCTTAACCAACGGGCAACAACCGATGCTCCAGAAATTCGATTTCCGTCCCCAAATTTGAGGAAATTTGGGACGATTTCGGGCCATACTGTAGGACTTCTTTACACATCGACCTCATCGACCTCATCGGCGTATCATCGCGACACTTCCTCGTTCAATTAAATGCACCCATTTGTTGCCTTCTAAGTATCCCCAATGAATCCACCTCAATCCATTGCTCTCTTCGGTGGCACTTTTGATCCCATTCACAATGGTCATCTGCTGATTGCGAATGAGGCGGTAAATGCTTTGAATCTCGATCAAGTCCGCTTCCTTCCCTGCCGTTTGTCGCCTCACAAAACTCACCTGCCCCCGACATCTCCCGAACATCGACTCGCCATGATTCAACTCGCGATCCGCGATCTTCCATGGGCCGTCATCGATGATTTTGATTTGAAGGCACCCGAGCCTTCCTACTCGTATCTGACGGTCGCCGCGACTCGGCGTCAATTCCCGCAGGCCCGCATTTTCTGGCTGATGGGCTGCGATCAGTGGGAGGCACTGCCTCGATGGCGGAGGCCGGACGCACTTGCTGCAGGGGTGGAGTTCATTGTCTTCACGAGAGGGAGCGAACCGCAAGCTCGGGAGGGATGGCGGCTCCATCCTCTCCAGGCCGAGCACCCTGCCTCATCCAGTAAGATTCGCGAGTCGATCCATTCCGATCGCCCGCCAAGCGACTGGCTCCCCCCCTCCGTCTACTCCTACATCATCGAGCATCGCCTTTATACAGCCTGAACGACGGCTTGCAGCCGACCCATTCGCCGCCTAGAATCATCTCCAACACTCCACTTCTCATCCCATGAAACCCCATCTTCTGATCCTTCTCACCGCCGGCTTCTGCCTTAGTCCCCTCTTCGGCCAAACCGAGACCGAGGCACCAGCTCCTGAGATGATGGCCTGGCAGAAGGAATTTTCCAATCTCCCCGAAGAAAGTCGCAGGGAATTTTCCGGTCATCTCGCCAAGAGCCGCGAACTATTTGGACAGAAGCGGATCTTCGAATGCATCGAGGAGTTGGAAGAGGCAAGGGCGATCTTTGCGGACTCTCCTGATGTCGAAAACCTCATGGGGGCCTGCCAAATCGAATTTCGTTCCTTTGAAAGTGCCATGAAACACTTCAAACGGGCGGATGAGCTTCAGCCCGATACTCCGAGCATCAAGTTCAACATCGCTGAGGTCTATTTCGTTTCCAAGCAGTGGGAGCAGGCTGAGGCCGCTTTTTCTGAACTGGTTGAGCAAAGCAAAGCGGATGATGCCGAAAGCAGAAACCTCATGTTAGACCGTCTGGTTGAGTTCAAGCTGATGCTGACCAAGATCAAGCTCGGTAAAATGGAGGAAGCCGAGGAGATGGCGGTGCTCTACGACCACCTCGACGACTCACCCTACGTCTACTACGCCGAAGCAGCCTTGGCCTACGAAAATGGCGACGAGGTCACCGCCGAGGCAGCCATGGCTCGGGCCGGTCGTATCTTCCAAAACCCTGCCGCGATTTCCCCATGGCAGGACACCATGATGGAGTATGGTTACATGAAGAGCTTCTTCGGTGGAGATCTTCCTGAGGAAGAGTAATTCCACCGGTATCACGAACCCTCTCTCAGCGGATACTCGTTCACCTGCTCAAGGTGGACACCGTAGAGATGGGCGATCTGTTGGGCATCAGAAGCGTCGTATGTGTCGCGAAAATAGATCTCTTTAACGCCGTAGGCACAAAGGGTCTGCATGCATGAAGTGCAGGGCATCGTCGTGCACGCCACCAGCTTCACCTCGCCTCTGCGGAACAAGCTGCAGAGATTCACCTCAGCGTGGAGCATGAATTTTTGCCGAGCTTCGCGATCATCCCAGAACCCCGCAGGAGGATCGAAACCGGGTGCCAGACCATTATAGGCGGTTCCGATCACACGGTTGTCAAAGTCGAGCGCAGCGGCTCCCACCTTGCGGTAGGGATCCTCGGAACGCAAGGAAGCCACATGGGCGAGCGCCATCGCATACTCGGGAATCGATACTCGGGACACACAAGGACTGAAGCCCTCTCCCGCCAAAACGTCAACGCTTCGAGTCTCGAAGATGGAGGGCCTCCGTCACCATGCGCCGCGCTTCCGCACGTACCGGATCATGGTCACCAGCCGAGGATTCCAACAGACCCGTGAGCTGTGCCTGCCCGACGCCCTCATCTCTCAGCCACATCCCGAAGGCTCCCAGCAGCACGGCGTGCCTCATGCCGGCCGTGACTTCATTCGAAGGAACAGGAATTTTCCTGAGAAAGACTTGAGAACCCTGAATCACCTCGATCTCGCCAAGCGATTCGCCGCTCTCCAGCAACTCGAGCATCACCAGCGTGCTGCGACCTGCAGGTAGCACCGAAGAGAGCATTCCATCATCGTGAATCGCAAAGGAACCCAGCAATCGGTGCCTGCTTCCTGACTGGCAGACCAGCTTGAGATCACGCACCGCTTCATCACCAGCCTTGACCTGAATCGCCAGCAAAATGGCGTCGGCATTCCAAGGTGACCTCATGGTCTCCATGGTGAAGCCGAGACCTCCAATGGCCTCACCGACCGGTAGAGATGAGGCATTGATGAGTTCCTCGACCCGCACGGCATTTCGAGGAGGCAACTCCTGCTTCTCGAGTACCCACCCCGACACCCACCGCAGACTCGAGTCACCAATGACGATGGGAAGCCTGGTTCCCGCTACTTGACTGAAGCTCCCAAGCTTGCTGGTGGCTGGAAGCTTCCGGGCGTCAGGCAAGGGCCCGCGGTCGAGGTGGCGTGCCACATCTCTCAAAAACTCGCCCGGCCGACTCTCCAAACTCCGGGTCTGTTCCGTCGCCGGACCACTGATCCCCGCGACCTGGGTCGCCCCCTCTCCGACCGTCGGACCCGGCAGTGGCAGCAGCGCAATTTCATCCGTCACCATCCCTGATCCGGAGGAATCTGCGGATTTCCCGGGAGGTTCCACCCGGCTCATCAAAAGGGCTGCAAACGCGACCGCTGCGGCCGCTCCAAAACCACCGAGCCAGCGCTTCCAACTCCGCGCAGGCGACTCCAGTTTCACAACCCGTCCAAGGGCCGCGGCATCGCGCCCTGCTTTGCGGATGGCCTCACGCTGCGCAGGAAGGAGCTCCGCCCCTGCCCCTTGATTGAAGGTGTTGAACAGGAAGCCCGTCATCTTCTCCAAGTCGCGGAGGCTCATCCTGATCGCCGGATCAGCGGCGGCCGCCCGCTCGATCACTGCCGCTTCGTCCGCTGACAACTCACCGAACAAATAGGCACTCAGCCTTGGGTCATTGGGTGTTACTTTCATCATTTTCCGTCCATTAGATCTGTCGGAAGCAGTTGCCTCAGACGCTTGATACCAGTGTGGATCAGGAAGCCGACATTCCCACCGGTCAGGCCTGTCGCTTCACTGATTTCCTTATAACTCATTCCATCTCGAAACTTCATCAGGATGACCTCACGCTGGTTCTCCGGCAGTCGATCCATATAACCGAGCACCTGCTCGATTCGCTCGTTGAAATCCACGGCACTGTCGGGTGCGGCCTCGTCTGAAAGCGTTCGCTGATGTTGATCGTCCTCCAAGCGACTCATTCGCGATTCCTTGCGTAGAATATCGAGCGCGCGGTTCCGGCAGACGGTGAACAACCAACTCTTCAGACCGCCACGGACCTTTTCAATGTCCTGACGACATAGGCGAATAAAGGTATCCTGAACGACGTCCCGAGCCCGGTCGAGATCATGAACAAAACTTTGAGCGTAGCCCACCAGAGGCGACTCATAGTCAGCCAATGCTTGCTCGATAAATTGCTCACGCGTCTCAGCCATACCCTCGCTTTGGGCCTTCGCGCCCTCGGACGGCGCACTCCCCTTGGAAACGGGCTCCTCGCCGCTTTCTTTGGGATTTTCTCCCGGAGTCGTCATCGGAGTTTTCTCTAGCGGACGAAAAAGCTGAGGTGCTCCAGTTCCAGCGCCAGGTCGACGTTATTGACGACGACCTCGGCAGGCACATCCAGCATCACCGGCGAAAAGTTGAGAATTCCCTGCACGCCGGCACCAACCAGACGATTTGCCAAGGACTGGGCGATATTCACGGGAACACAGAGTATGGCCAGCCTCACCTGTTCCTGGGCGATTCGTGTCTCCAGTTCCTTCTCCGAGAACACCGGAACGTTGATTCCTCGGGCCCTCACACCCTCCGGATCCACATCAAAAGCGGCCACGACCTCGAAGCCTTCCTTCTGAAAGCCTTGATAGCGCAGCAGGGCCGATCCCAAATTACCCGCGCCAATGAGCACCACCGGCTGAAGTTTCTCACGTCCAAGGACATCTCGAATCATCGTCGCCAGTGTCTCCACAGGATACCCGAGACCCCGGGTCCCGAACTGCCCGAAGTAGGCGAGATCCTTTCGTAACTGGGCCGGTTTCACTCCCGCAGCCTTCGCCAGCGCCGTCGAACTCACGGTCTGTTGCTCATTCTCCACCAACCGTTGCAAGCAGCGGTGATAGATGGAAAGCCTGTAAATGGCCTTCTTGGGAATATCGATGCGATCCACGGAGTCAGCAGGAAACGCTCGGAAGACTATGGGGTCAAGCTTGGACCCGAAGCACCCTCGCTCAGAAGACGGGATCGCAAGCTTCCTGGAAGAACCTGGATGCTTGCTCACTTCGGCTCGGCCTCGGCTGACTGCGCCGGGGGAATTCAATGCGCTCCCACCCGGTAGGCGTTCCCTTTGACACTCTGATCGGAACCCCAGAACCGGGGCTCGCGGTACCATTTATCCAGAACCACGTGGGTTGCCCCCAATGATGCCGCTTGGTTCATTGCCCCATCCACCGCCTTTCGGTACGTTTGCCGGAGAAGCAAGGTTCCCGCGCCATCGATCGTCACCGAAACCCTACCGGCGTAGACGGCCCCTGCGGGCTTCTCTTCTACCAAAGCCACGCGCCCCTCCCAACTGGCGGGCGAAGCACAAGATACCAGAGTGGCACACAGTAGATAGACGATTGCATTCCTCACAAGGCACCAGAGTTGCCAAGACAAGCCCTTGCGCCAAGCCAAGAACCCCCATCTTGGCGAATTCGCAGATCTATTCCTATCACTTCTCTCTCCGATCTTCGGGATTCCTAGCCCGGGAGCTAAGCTGTTATCTCAGACCACAATGATAATCTTGTTTGTTACCTTCCTCGCTTCACTCAGCTTGTTCGCTGCAAACGAGAAGGCCAACGTCCTCTTTATCGCGGTCGATGACCTCAACGACTGGCTGGGCTGTCACCAAACTCATCAAGGCACGAAGACTCCGAACATCGATCGCCTCGCCGAGTGTGGCGTCGTTTTCACCAATGCGCACTGCCAGACCGCACTCTGTGGCCCGTCCCGTGACCGCATGATCACTGGCCTGCCACCATCCACGACCGCTATCTACGACCAGTTGGACAACAGCCAGCTCGATTTTCTGGCTCCGGGAAGGGAACCACCTCACTAGTATCTGCTGCCAATCAAGCTCGTCGGAAGGGGGCTGTTCGCCTTTCCTGGTCCACCCTTTCTGGATGACTCCAAACTCAAAAGCCGCCCAATCAAGACCTTAGTATCTTGATCCGGAAGTCGTAGCCTTGAATCCCGCGACGGAAAGCGACGTGCTAGAGACCCTCGTGAATCTTCCCTCGCTCAGTCCGTCGCCCCCCCGCTTCAGGCCTTCCTGGGATCCTCCGGCCAAGGATGCTTCGGGTATCTTCCCGCCAGATCCTTTCGCATCTGCGTGTAGCCACTTCGCCAAAAGCTCTCCAGATCCTTCGTCATCTGCCACGCCCGCTGATTCGGTGCTTGCACGTGCACCAGCACCGGCACTTTCCCACCCGCAATCTTCGGCGTTTCCCAAACCCCAAACAAATCCCTCACGCGCAAGCCGATCCACGGGTCCTTGCCATACTCGTAAGTCACCTTCGCCGATCGACCATTCACCAGGTCCAACCTCTCCGGCGCATAGCTCTCCAAGACCGCCTGTTGCGGCATGCTCAGCCACTCCTTCAAAACCGGCCAAACCGCCGCGTCCTTAATCTCCTTGTAGCTCGTCGCGCCATGGCAAATCTGCGCCACCGCCGCCGCCTTATCATCGTCCGACCAGCCCGGCATCTCCATCTCCGGCATCCACTCGCTGAGGCAAGCCAACCTCGCGCACCACTGCTCCACCGCCGCGTCCCACTTCTTCAGAACCAACTCGCCATCTAACACCCGCCTTGCCAGCTCCTCCGCCGCCGCATCCAGATTCACCCCCTGATCGCTGTCCTTCGACTCCAGCACCAGATCCCGGAAACGCAGCTCCCGACGCGCCACCACCCGACGCCGTGCCTCGTCCCAAGCCGCACCATCAACCTCCTTGAAGTCCTCTGGAAAAGTCTCTCTCAACCAATCCAACTCCACCGCCGTGGCTCGCTTCAAGTAAGTCACCACCTCGCGACCGTCCACCTCGGTGATCTCCGCCGCTACAAAGGCAGCCGACCGCTTTGCAGCACTCTGATCATCGAGCTTCCCGCGACGTTTCCCCACCAGCCGACATGCCAAAGTTGCCTCCCCGACCTTCACCCCCAGCCGATCACTGAAACCCGCCAACATCGCATGTCCCACACCTTCACGCTTCGAGGAAAAATCCACCGCCTCCGTTGGCCACCCCCGCTTCGAGGCCATCTGTAAGAGGCGCTCGAATCCCTGCGCCACCTCCCGCGCCCCACGACCATGCACGCCGAACTGGCTCACACGCCTTGGATCAAAGTTCATCCCCGCCGCCGCATCAAAGCCCCGCCACTCCGCCTGAAAATCCGTGAAGTCGTCCTTTCTAACAAACTCAGCCCCCCCATTTTTCCTCGAAGCCCAGATCCCC
>NZ_JBATWY010000123.1:0-1538 GCF_049672945.1 Haloferula sp.
AGCGATCACCGGCGCCCGGAACTCATCGAACACTCTCTGCCCGAGCTGTTGCGCCAGCGCATCCTGGCCATGGCGATGGGATACGAGGATCTCAACGATCACGACACCCTTCGCCGAGATCCGATGATGGCGCTCGGTGTGGGCAAGTCCGACCCGCTCGGTCTGGATCGCTCCGGTGAGGACAAGGGACGAGCCCTGGCGGGCAAGTCCACTCTCAACCGACTTGAGTTGACCAATTCCAAAACCACTGCTGAGACCGTCTCAGGCGTCCACAAGATCCATGCCAATCATACGGCCATCGAGCGTCTGCTCATCAGCCAGGCCGTCTCCCGCCTCGCGCCGGATACCGAGGAGATCGTGCTGGATTTCGACGCCACCGACAGCCTCATCCACGGTCAACAAGAAGGCCGTTTCTTCCACGGCTACTACGGCAACTATTGTTATCTCCCATTGTATTGTTTCATCGGGCCGTGGCCGGTCTGGGCGGAGCTGCGCACCAGCAATCAGGACGCAAGTAACGGCACGCTTGAAGCCCTCCAGCGCATCGTGCCCATCATCCGTGAGCGATTCCCCGAGGCACGCATCATCCTGCGGGCCGACAGCGGCTTCGCCCGCGATGAGATCCTTTCGTGGTGCGAGGAGAACGAGGTGTTTTACGTCGTGGGTCTGGCCAAGAACCAGGTCCTGCTGCGCCACCTCGACAAGACGATGTTTCGCGCGAAAGCCGATGCCTGCACACGTGGCGGCTGGTGCACCTACTTCTGCGACTTCGAATACCGCACGGCCAAAAGCTGGAGTCGAGCGCGCCGTGTGGTGGGCAAGGCACAGGTCAATCCCAAGGGCGAGAACCCACGCTTCATCGTAACCAACCTGCCCGGCGAGCGTCCCGAGTGGGAGCCTGATAGACTCTACCGCGATTTTTACTGCGCCCGGGGCGACATGGAGAACCGCATCAAAGAACAACAACTCGACCTCTTCGCCGACCGAATGAGCTGCGAGGTGATGAGCGCCAATCAGCTGCGGCTGTGGTTTTCAACCTTCGCCTATCAGCTCATGATCGACCTGCGCGAGACGGGGCTCAAGCAGAGCAAGGCGTACGCCCAAGCTACGCCGGGAATCATCCGCAACCACTTGCTCAAGATCGCTGCGGTGATTCAGGTGAGCGTGCGTCGAGTGCTGGTGCGCTGGAGCAGCAGCTTCCGGTTTCAGGACGAAGTGGCGGCTTGCTGGGAGCGACTGCGGGCCGCGCCTGCGTGAGTCGCGCATCGTGGAGAGGCCAGGGATGAGCAAAGGGAGGCGTCACTGAGGAGACGCAAGGATGGAGCGTGTCCACGCACACGGGAAACAGGGCAAAAACGACCCGAACCACCCTTCGGCGGCGCATCGGGCGGTAGGCATCGGGGCAAAACCCCGCTTTCGGCATCGCCGAGGGCGATCAACAGCCGCTGATCTCATCGCCCACCGACATCCAGCCACCCATCGGCCAATGCCCGCCGGGGGTATGAGAAATGCGGGTTAGCGTCTATTCGCGTTCATTC
>NZ_JBATWY010000124.1:0-11165 GCF_049672945.1 Haloferula sp.
GCGAGCTTGTCGGAGACCTTGCGCGAGCGGCCGACGACGGCGGACCAGTCGTAGCTGAGGTTGTCGAACGAGAAGCCGAACTCCTTCGCGCGGTGCGCCATGGTGTGGTAGAGCTCGGCGTTCTTGAGCAGGGCTTTGGTCGGGATGCAGCCCCAGTTGAGGCAGGTGCCACCGGCGCGATCAGCCTCGACGCAGGCGACTTTTTTTCCGAGCTGGGCGGCGCGGATCGCGGCAACGTAGCCGGCGGGTCCGCCTCCAATAACGATGAGATCAAATGCCATGATAGGGATGCTTTTCGCGGTTCGCGGCGGAGATTGGGGTGGCCCGGTCCCATTGTCAAAGGGTGAGTCCCGCGAGCTGATGGCAAAGTTCGTCCAATTCTTGATTGAACGAATTTCGTGAACCCGCTGTCTTAGCCCTTCGATGTCCGGGTGTTAGGTCCGCGGCAAACAAGAAAACCAATCCCCGGAAACAATGCTTAAGGAATTTAAAGAATTCGCCTTCAAAGGCAACATGATCGACATGGCGGTGGGCATCATCATCGGGGGTGCCTTTGGAACCGTGGTGAAGTCGCTGGTCGAGGACGTCTTCATGCCGGGGATTGGCGCGATCACTCCCGGGGGTTTGGACTTTAGTTCGAAATACCTGAACCTGACCGACAAGGAGTTTGAATCCTACGCGGCGGCCAAAGAGGCGGGTGCTGCGGTGATTGGTTACGGTAGTTTCATTACTTCGCTCATTTCCTTTGTGATTCTCGCATTCGCGGTCTTCATCGTCGTGAAGAAGGCGCTTGGTGCGATGAAGAAGGAAGAAGCGAAACCTGATCCGAAGCCACCCGAGCCGACCGCCGAGGAGAAGCTCCTCACGGAGATCCGCGATTTGCTCAAGAAGGAAGCCTGATATTTCCCAAAAAACCCGAAACCAAGAAAGGCGGCCTCGAGGGGCCGCCTTTCTTTTTGATCATGAACCCCACGAACCCAAGGGCGTGAGGCGCTGTGGATTTCTGGAGGGCTTACTTGGCCTTCACGATCAGCTTTCCGGACATCAGACCGAAGTGACCGGGGAAAGTGCAGAGGTAGGGGTACTCCCCGGCGGCAGGAGCCGTGAAGGTGATCGTATCGGACTCACCTCCGCCAATCATCTTGGTGTGGGCGACGATGAGCTTTTTCGATTCTTCGTCCTGGGGGATGTAGTCGTTCGCAGCGGCGGGAGCAGCCTTCATGGCGAAAGCAGGGATCTGTGTTCCGGCCTTGAGGATGACGACGTTGTGGCCCATGGCGGCCTTCGGCAGCTTGCCGATGTGCTTCAGTGTGAGGGTGACGTTCTGGCCCTCGGTGACGGTCAGTTCCTTTTTGTCGTACTGCATCTGATCGTTTCCGGTCAGTTCCAGTTTGACGGCGTCCTGGGCGGTGGCTCCGAGAGCGGTGGCGGCGAGGGTGATCAGCGAAATCAGAAGTGTTTTCATAGGCTTGAGTTAATCAGACGCGGCTACGTTGGGACCGCATCTCATTTTTCGCAACTCCCGGAATTGGGTGTTTTTTACGATTTACGGACCGGATTTTGATCTAAGGCGCCGAGTTCTCTCCGCTCTCCGAAATGTTCAGGCGGATGAATCGATGGCTTGGCTGAAGGGGCCAGCGGATCGTCCGTTTGGTGAAACCGGGGACGCCTGGAAAATAGGAAGTCGTCGAGGTGGAGAATCCTGTCGGCAGCGAGCCCGACCAGCTGCCCTCGCTCAGGGTAGGGGACCATTCGGGCAGGTAGCTGAGACCTCGCTCGGCCTTGTCGGTGCGCTCGGGATGCGAGTAGCTGGCGATGCCATCCTGCACCGAGAAGGTGGGTCGCGGCGGGCTGCCGAACTCGAGGATCGTGCTGCCGCTGAGTGGGTTGCTACCGAGCGCGTATTCGATGATGTTAGACACGCCGTCCTTGTCGGGATCATCCAGCTGGCCCTTTTCGCTTAGTGCTGCAGCCCATGAGGAAAAGCCCGGAACGAGCGGAATCGAGGTGATCAGGGTTTGCGCATCGGATGTGTCGGAGACCCAACGAATTTCCGGTTCAAGGGAGGCCACCATCGGGGCGGCGTTCCATTTCAATTGGATCGCGGATGAAGCCTGTTGTCCGAGGACGGAACGGCGAAGTTTCCAGCAGTTTCCCTCGCTGGTGAGCACCCACCCGTCCGCGATGATCTGGTCAGGCGCGGCGTGTTCCGGAAAATGAATCTCCGCCTCCACGTTGCCCGTTTCCGAGCTGCTGCGATTCTCGAGCCTGTACTCAAGATTGAGCGCTTCTCCCTGCTCGGCCTGGGGCGAGGTCACCGAGGGGGTGCAATGGATCTCGGTGGGTGCCGCATTCAGGGGACGCATGCGAAAGCCATCGGCCGCGATGAGCGCATCGATCTGGGGTGCGTAGTGGGGAATGAAGGCGTCGAAGTTCGACTGCACACCGCCGACGGTGCTGGTGGCGAGGTGCAGCCCGAGAAGCGCCTTTTCGCCGTTGACGGTGGTGAGGGTTGGACTGCCGGAGTCACCTTCAGCAAGCCGTGCATCATTCGCATCGCCAGTTCCGATGTTGTAGTCGAAACGGAAGGTGCGCGAGACGATCCAGTTGACGTTGATGGTGCGGAAATCGATCAAGGATCCTTCACCGGCCTTTGCCTGGGAGCCGAGAACGATGAGTGGAAGACCGATGTAGTCAGCTTCCGATGGGAGATTCAGGTAGGGCAATGGCTCGATGCCCTCTTCGCTGCTGATCGGTGAGGAAAGGGTGATCAGGAGGACATCCGAGGTGCTGCTGGTCGGGTTGAGGACCTTCTGAGTGCGGGCCACGCGGCGCTCGATGATCGTGCCGGCGCGGTTGAGAAAAGCAATCCGGGATCCGATGGCGGGGGCGGCATGGGCGGCGAAGAGCACATGGCAGCGGCTGACCAAGGCGAACTGTTTTTGAGGGTTCTGCGGGTCCCAGCCGACGCCAACGAGTTTGTCGGAGTCGAGCAAGAAGGTCGGATTGAATGCCGGGCTTTCGGGAAATCCCACGAAGCGATCATGCACCGACGAGTCATAGGCCCGCAGCTCAAGTGCCGAGGCGGCGCCACAGCAGAGCAGACAGGTGAGTGCCAGAGACACGAATTTTCGGGGGGCAGTCATGGGGGGGCACGAAAGCGAGACCCGAACCCTATCCCATTTTCCCTCCGCTCAAACCTCCACGATCGTGTAGGGCGACGCGCTTCCCGAGCTCATTCGTCGAGAGAAATCCCCACTCGAGCGAATTGCCAGGCCTCGTCCGCCGGCCAGGTCAGGGTTCGCTTCACAAAGCCTGGCACGGCGGGATCGTAGGGGGAAGCGGTCGACGTGAGGCCTGCGGGATGTGTTGCAGACCAGGCTTCGGGGGCAAGATCGAAAGCCCACTGCGGAGCGTAGCTCAGTCCGCGACTGAGCGCGTCGCTGCGTTCGGGGAAGGTGAGCATCGCGGTGGTTCCGGAAACGGAAATGACCGGCCGAGCGGGCTCACCGTTCGGCAGTTGGTTGATGCTGTTCTCGGGATTACCGCCAAAGGCGTACTCGGACAGATTGAAGAACTCGTCATCGTCGGGATTGTCGAGTTGCCCGGGTTCGCTCAACCCGGCGGCCCATTCGTTGAAGGAGGACCCGAGGGCGTAGCTCGGCGAAAGTGAGCCACTGGCGGCTTTGTCGGACCGCCAGTCGATCCCGATGGCAAGATTCCCAACAAGGGGAGCTGACGCCCATGACAGGGTCAGGGTCGTGATCTCTGCACTATCGAGGAGGGCTCGGCGAACAGTCCAATTACTGCCTCCACCGTAGTCGACCCAATCGCTTCCAGAAATGCCGTCGGGTTCCTCGCCCGAAGCAAACTGAAAGTCGACTTCGAGATTGCCGGTGGGATCGGCACCGGTGTTTTCGAGGGTCAGAGTAATGACGAGAGGGTTCCCCTTTCGCGGAGTGCTTGTGACGACCAGGTCGGTGACAGCAAGGGTGGTCGTTGCGGTATTGGCAGGGGTCATTCGGTAGCCGGATGGGGCGAGTAGCAGATCCAGTTGGTCGACGTAGTGTGGCACGAAACTCCCGACATTCGATTGGATGGAGCCTTCGGTTCCGATCGCCGAGTGGTGGCTTATCAAGTTCATCTTGCCCGAAGCCAGGTGAAAGGTCGGGCTCCCGGAGTCTCCCCCTTCCAGTCTTGAATCATCCGGCGCGGGGTTGGCCAGATCGTAGTCGAACGACATCGTCACCGTCGGATTCAGACCACTTCCAGAAACGGCGACGATTTCGTCCACAGTCGCCCTGCCTGCGCGCACCAGTCTTCCAAAAACGATCAAGTCCAGGTCGAGGTAGTTTCGATACTCGCTGAAGGGGAGGAATTCGCCCTCCTCGTTGGGGTCCGGCAGGGGCGGGAGAAGTGGGAGATCGAGATAGGGAAAGGGCGCGACTCCATCAATGGAGTCGATGGGTTCGTCGAGCGTGACCAGTGCGAGGTCTGAGTCGGTGTTTGGTGTTGCTGGGTCGTCATCGACATTCTGGACGATCGTCGTGGAAGCGACGTTGCGTGAAACGATTTGGTTGGAGTCGTTGAGAAAACGGATTTCCTGTCCGACGGGCGGCAGGAAGTGAGTCGCGAACAACACGTGCGAGCGAGTGACGAGCGTGAATTGCTTGCGTGTGTCAACGGCATCCCAACCGAGCCCACGGAGCTTGGTTCCGTCGAAAAACGAAGAGCTGTTGATGACGGGATTGCTGGGAAAACCGGTGAAGCGATCATGGTTTGCCGACGAATACCCGGAAATCAAGATGGCCTCGCTTGTCGCTGCAAGGGTCAGCAGCGTGATTGAGGCGAGCAGCGGGCGGGTTTTCATCGATGAACTGGTGAATAATAGCTCCGATCCACGATTCCGCCAATCCACGCAATTGCGTGCTTGGCGGTCAGGGGATGGAGCGTCTTGATGGCGGCCCCATGAGCGCCTCGCGTCCGCCGGCCCGGCTCCGGCTTCAACTCTTTCCCCGCGCGGAGACGGCGGTGAAAAAGGGGCACCCGTGGGTTTTCGGAGACAGCATCAAGTCCCGGAACCGCGAGGGTGAGGCAGGGGAAATGGCGGTGATGTATGACCGGAATGACCGGTTTCTGGCGCTGGGCTTCTACGATCCGGACTCGCCGATCCGAGTCAGGATCGTCCATTGCGGGAAGCCGGCGACGATTGATCGGGCGTGGTGGCGGGAGCGGGCGGTGTCGGCGAAAAGTCGCCGTGATGAAGTCTTCAATGAAGCCACGAATGGCGCGCGCTGCATCAATGGCGAGAGCGATGGCTTCCCCGGACTGGTGGCGGACTGCTATGCCGACACGCTGGTGGTGAAGGTCTACACGGCGGGATGGTTGCGGAATTGGGATGAGGTTGAGTCGGTGCTGCGTGAAGTCTTCGAGCCGAAATTTCTCGTTCTGAGGATGAGCCGGAATCTACTAGAAGCATCGGAGTTTGAGGAAGGATTTCGTGGTGAGGAGGGAGATGAGGTGGTGGTTTTTCTGGAAAATGGCATCCGATTCGAGTCGGCTGTTAGGCACGGCCAGAAGACCGGATTTTTCCTCGACCAGCGGGACAACCGGGCGCTTGTCGAGAAACTGGTGAAGGGACGTGATGTGTTAAACGTTTTCAGCTTCTCCGGCGGTTTTTCGCTGTATGCGGCAAGAGGTGGTGCGAAGAGCGTCACCGATCTGGACATCAGCGCCCACGCGCTTGAGAGCGCGGTGCAGAACTTCAAACTCAATGCCGATGATCCCCGCATCACCGCCGTGCCGCACGAGATCGTGCAGGCCGATGCATTCAAGTGGATGGACGAGACGGAGCGGAAGTTTGATCTGATCGTCGTCGATCCGCCATCCCTGGCGAAGCGGGCGCGGGATCAGGAAGGCGCGATTTCCGCCTACCGCCACCTCAATGCCCGAGCGATTTCGATGCTGCGTCCCGGAGGGATTCTCGTCGCGGCCTCCTGCTCGGCCCACGTGCCGGCCGCTGACTTCCATAGCATGATCCGCGAGCTGGCCGAACGATCGGGTCGGCGGTGGAAAGAGCTCTGGACCAGCGGCCATGCGCCGGACCATCAGGCGACCTTTCCCGAGGCCGAGTATTTGAAGGCGGTTTGTCTTGAGCTCAATTGACGGGTATCTCCGTTTGACAAATCACTAATCTGCATGCACGGTGCATGCATGGCAACAAAGACGATTTCCATCGATATGGAGGCGTATCAGCGACTTACGGCGGCGCGGAAGGAGCCTAAGGAGTCGTTTTCTCAGGTGATCAAGCGGGCGGCTTGGACTGAGCAAGGCCGGACTTGCGGGGCTTTGTTGGCGGCTCTTCCCGGGATTGAGGTGGCGGATGAGGAGGTGCTGTTGCGGCTGGATCAAGCCCAGCAGGAGGATGCGGCTCCGGACGATTCGTGGTCATGAGCGCGTTTCTTTTCGACACCTGTTTCCTGATTGATCTGGAGCGGGAGATGAAACGTGGCGAGGGAAAAGCCCACCAGTTCCTCCGCCAGAACCCGAACGCGCATGCCCGGCTGTCGTGGACGGTCGCGGGTGAGTTTGCGGAAGGCTTCGGGAGCATCGATCATCCGGCTTGCGAGGCGATGCTTTCACGTTTTGAAATGCTGCCAATGGAACGATCGACGGCGAACAGCTACGCCATCATCACGCGCGAACTACGTGATCGCCGCGAGTTGATCGGGGCGAATGACCTGTGGATCGCGGCGGCGGCGCTCGCGAATGATCTGCCACTGGTCACGAACAACCAATCCCACTTCAAGCGGGTTCCGGGATTGATGGTGGTGGGGTATTGAGTGGCGCGGAGAGCGTCGCGAGCTTTTGTGTGCGGCGAAAGTTTTTGGTAAGCGAAGTTGTCGTCCCAGAACTGATCCAATAGCCGCAAGCCTGAAAGCGAAGGAAGCGCTCTTCGTGGAGCGCAGGCAACCACGATCAAAGGACAAACCGGTCATCCGTGACTGAACAAAAACGGAGCCGGGGCATTTCTGCCCCGACCAAGCCAGCCAACGCAGCGAGGACCATCGCTCCGCCTTCGAAGCTTCATGCTGAGTAGGCTGTCCACCCTGTCCTGGAAACCGAAATGCAATGAAACAGGAGGCAGCAGAGATCGCAGAGGTTCAATAGCTGCGCCCAAATTCAGGCAGGTATTGCAGCCACCCCTCGGGTGAATCGGTAGATTCCTGATAGCCTTTCATGCTCCGCTTCCTCCTGTTCAATCCATTTTACTTTTTTGCATCTGCCCCAATGGCGCGTCGTAGCACGCAGGCGAAGGAGGCTCCCCCTTTGAAGTTTTGAGTTTGAAGTTTAAAGTTTCCCCCACCAATGGCCGACGTCTTCACCCCCTAAAAGCGCAGTGAGGTGATGTCGCGCATCCGGAGCCGGGACACGAAGCCGGAACTCATCGTCCGCTCGATGCTCCACGAACTCGGCTACCGCTTCACCATGGCCCGAGGAAACGACGCCTCGAAAGATCCATTCTTCTGATAAATCAATCCGCGCTTGTCTCAAGCAGATTTCCTTCCGCATCCACAAGCACACCATCTGGATGCAACGTCACCGGAACGATGGTTTCACCCACCGTCATCGCATCATCGAAGTCCCGCTCACCATCCACGAATTCCTGAAGACGTGTGATTTGGTGATCCACAATTTCCCGCTGCGCCTCGAGCTCGGTCTCGAAAACCACAATCTTTCCATCGCCAGTGCTCACTGCTAGGGTGATTCCATGGCAAACGGTGTCGATCACGATCACGTAGCCGTCGCGAAGCTCGTATGGCGATTCGGAACTCTTCATGGCGAATACACCTGGCCAGGTCGATGGCGTAAGCCAAATTGATTTTTGGATTTCAGAATTTTCGATCTCAGGGTTTCAGCTCTAATTCCCTCATGGCCTCCCGCCGACGCTGGACATACGACGAGCTTCTTGTCGTCCTAAACCTCTACCACAAACTCCGCTTCGGGCAGTTTGACCAACGCCAGCCGGTCATCATCGATCTGGCGGAACGTCTCGGCCGCACACCGAGTTCGGTGGCGATGAAATTGAGCAACCTCGCCTCACTCGATCCAGCCCTGAAACTTCGCGGCATCAATGGCCTCAAGGGAGCCAGCCAACTGGATCGCGACGTGTGGGACGAGTTCCACGCCAATCCGGCAGAGCTGGTGCCACTGAGTCAGGAACGCTTCGACGCACTCTTCGTCGATGCCCAAAGCGAAACCACCGAAGTCATCCCCGGCATCGGCATCCGCCCAGCCTCCAAGCCGCCAACGGGTGAAACCGAAACCACCCGTCTTACCAAGCAACGCCGCGGCCAAGGCTACTTCCGTGACGCGGTGCTTAACAACTACGACAACCGCTGTGGTCTCACCGGACTTCCGGTCCGTGAACTCCTCATTGCCTCGCACATTCTCCCATGGCGTGACCATGTCGCCGAACGGCTCAACGTCCGCAACGGCATCGCGCTCAACCGTCTTCATGACGCCGCCTTTGACCAAGGCCTCATCTCATTCGATGAAGACCTCCGGATGCTCCTATCGGGACGACTCAGGGATTACCTGCCGCACGACGCGGTGAAACTCTCCTTCGAGGCCCATCAGGGTAACGAGTTGCTTCTCGCCTCAGATGCGACTCCGCCAGAACAAAACTTTCTAGCACGCCATCGAGCGTTCTTTGGCTTTCCGTGACGCTTGGCCATGCCCCGACGAATGCTCGAAATCTAGGACCGACCCCGCCGAACGACGAATGCTCGAAATCTAGGACCGACCCTGCCGAAATCTCGAAATCTAGGACCGACCCCGTCGAGAAGGACCGACCCCGCCGAGACGAGACCCCGCCGAGACGAAGGACCGACCCCGCCGAGAGACGACCCCGCCGACGAAATCTAGGACCGACCCCGCCGAGGAATTTGTTGCCAACTTTGAGGACTATCAGACTGACTGGAGGAAGCGAGCGCGAGTGGCCTGCCCTCAATGACCAATCATTAGATTGCGACTAGTCAATCGGTTTCCAGCCACTCTCTTCTGTAAGTGCTCGGAGTCCATCGGCACATGTGCTGCAAATCGTCCTCAAATTTCGCGCTATAATTTCACCTCCGTGGCTACGCGGAAGGATAAGAGCAACCGAGAGCGAAATAGGAATACCATCGTATGGGCAGAGACTGGTTTCGTCCTGCCCGCACATGTGGCAATAACGCCCATCTCGCTCAATGACCATAGGTATCAGACAGTGATATTTAACCGATAGATGGCAACTCAGAGGCTCGGGATAAGGAATAGTGACCATGGCTAAGAGGATTAAAATTTTGGTCAGAAAAAATCAAGCCTCCCCGTTCCATTCTGGAACATTTTAACATCTCTTGCTGATAGCGTGAGCGGATGACGGTGCAAGAGGATTCTGAAGATCCCAAAATCGAATTGAAAAACATTATCGGTTGTCGTGTTCGCGAGGCTCGAAAAGCATTTCAGGGTGGTCTTACCCAAGATCATCTATCCGGACGGCTGGCTGCTCTAAAAATCACCATCGATCGTGCTGGAATTGCAAAGATCGAGCTCGGAATACGCCATGTTTACGATTTTGAAGTGGCGGCCTTGGCCCGTGCCCTGAGAGTTGATGTGAAGTGGTTGCTCGGAATCGAAACCACTGGAGGACCAGACAAAATCGTGAGGAGGACGGAATGAGTTTCGACGTTGCAGCGGCGCTACGAAAGTCCACCGGACGAGCGAAATCCGACGTAGCGAACAAGCTAGTGAGCATGTTCTTGCACGAGGTGAGCCGAAAGGCATGCGTGACCGGAGGAATGAACGTATCCGATCCCCGTTACGCCGAATCCGTTCTTACCGCCTTCGGGCGGAACTGCTTATATTGCGGCGCGGAATTGGAGCGTGACCGCGTTTCGGTGGAACACCTGAACGGAATGAACCGCGTTAGTGTGGGATTGCACGTGCCTGGCAATGTCGCGATGGCTTGCAAGTGCTGCAACAACGCAAAACGCCAAGATGATCAATTACTTCCGCTCGCTGAAAACGGCTGGGAGTCGTTCCTGTCACACGACGGAAGTCGCTGCACGCCTAGCTGCAAGGCGTGCACCTACTGGGATAGTGCTTGGCCGGATCAGGAAATACGAAGAACGTCGCTCGGTTTGGCTCGTGAACGTGTCCATCAGTTTCAGCAACCCTACATTCAATTCGTTCGGTGGTCAGAAAACACTCGGGGAGTCCTTCGAGAGAAGATCGAGACACTCTACCGTGACTGCCAAAAATTCGCGACCGACGAGATCGGAAAATTGTCGTCGGGTCTGGAGTTGGACTTTTCAGGAGTGAAAACTTCTGGATCTTAGGGATTGATCCTCGTCGGGGTCGTCGTCGGGGTCGGTCCTAGATTTCGAGCATTCGTAGGTGGCATGTGCAGGCGTCACGAAAGCTGAAAACATGCCACGGAAAAGATGCCACACGGGAAAGATGCCAGGCATTCAGTAGATTCACGGGCTGGAAACTTTTCTCTACGATGACCGTAAGTTGCAGAACACCAACGAGCCGACGTCGTTTGACTGGTGGCGCTGGTGATGTTTCTTCGGGGCCGCAATCCGGGCGGGTTCCGGCCTCGCGGAGGGCGGTCGGGAAAGCTTCGAAGGCCGGAGAACACTGCTTTGAGTTGAAAGCGCACTGGGGTCAGGTGATAGCGGTAGGGCCAGAGATGGCGAATGTTCCCGAAAAACCGCCCGATCTTGGCAAGGGGGAATCAGCGCCTTTGTCGGCGTGCGCGCTTTCGCAGGGAGGCATCGAAGGCCTCGCGAGCAGCATCAGAATGCGTTGGAAGGTCGAGAGCCATCCCTTGGAATGAGGTTGGTGGGCATCAGCCAAGCCCAAATGGTCAGTATCAGGAGGACGATGGCGGTGAGGGCAATCATAGTGGAGCCGAGATGAATTAACTCGGTATCGTAGCCCCACTGCATCGGGTCGACCTGGCCGGAAAAACTGAGGATCCGGTTTCGGAGGAACTCGCGCAGCGAGGTGTGAAGAGGAGCCATTAGTCCGACGAATCCCGTGAGGCCGAGGAGAACTTTCGTCGTCCAGAATCGCGAGGCGGCGCTTCTCAAATGGATTCCAAAGATGATGATCCAAGT
>NZ_JBATWY010000125.1:0-1909 GCF_049672945.1 Haloferula sp.
GGCGGGGAGTTTGAGTTAGGGAACCGCAAAGATGCTAAGATGCGAAGGAGGGGGTCTGTTTTTAACCACGAAAAGGACGCGAAATTTACAGGGGGATGATGGCGGTCTGGGGAGGAAGACGTTCGATCCTAAATTCAGAGATGAGAACCACAGATGACACGGGAAGCACGGATTTATAGGCACTTATGAAAGTCATCCCGATCACCCAGAGGATTAGTCGCCTAGTCAATCTAACTCACTGATTATCCATGTATATCCACAGGGCTACCTCACTTTAGATTGTGGCAATATCAACAAACATTAGGCCTGTACGCTCCATGTAGTGGTTCACGATGCCCTGATGTCTAACAAACCACGGCGCGACGAGTATTCAGGCGGCTTCCCGGACGGATTCGAGTCCTTCGAGGAACTCGAAGATCCGCGCAATGGTCGCCATCCGCGACACTACTTCGGCGAGATCATTTTTATCGCTTTGGCCGCCATGATTTGTGGCAGCGAGGGCTTCGATGACTTTGAGCGCTTTGCCAAAGCCCGTGAGCCGTGGTTGCGCAAACGCCTCAAGCTGCCGGGTGGACTGCCCAGCGATGATACCTTCCGTCGCGTGTTCACCGCCATCGATCCAGATCGGTTCTGCGAGTGCTTCGCCGCCTTCGTGCTGGCGATCAGCGGAGAGCTCCGCCGTCAGCTCATCGCCATCGACGGCAAGACGCTGCGGCACAGTTTTGAGAACGCCGATCCCGGCACGAGCCTGCACCTCATCAGCGCCTGGGCGGCCGACAACCATCTGACCCTCGGCCAGCTTGCCGTCGACGGGAAGTCCAACGAGATCACCGCCGTGCCAGAGCTCATCGACCGCCTGGACCTCGAAGGCCACACCGTGAGTCTCGATGCGATGGGCTGCCAGAAAGCCATAGCCCGCAAGCTTTCCATGGCCCATGCCGACTACCTGCTGGCGCTCAAGGCCAACCACAGCGCGCTCCACAAGCGGGCGAAGGAGTTTTTCAGCAGCCCGGGGCACCTGCTTTACACCAAGCAGCAAGGCGGGCCCTCAGCACCGATGACCAGGGCAACCAAGCCCACGGGAGGACCGAGAGACGGGTGGTGCTGGCCACCGACAGCCTGTGGTGGATCGACAAGCTGGAGCGGGAGGACTGGCCCGGCCTGCGCTCGGTGGTCTGCGTGGAATCCCATCGCGAGCAGCACGGCAGCGGAGCGAAGAGCGTCGAGAAACGCTACTACCTCACCACTCATGAACCCGACGCTCGGCGGCTTGGGCAGCTGATCCGCCAGCACTGGTCGATCGAGAATCAGTGTCACTGGGTGCTCGACGTCACCTTCGACGAGGACCAGTGCCTAGCCCGCAAGGGGCACGCGGCCCAGAATCTCGCCATGCTGCGTAAAGTCTGCCTGTCGCTGCTCAAGCAGGACACCAGCATCAAGGACAGCCTGCACGGCAAACGCTACCGGGCCGCACTCGATGAATCCGTCCTTGAGACCATCCTGTTTCCCGGGCGCTCAAAGTGAGGTAGCCCTGGGCGTGATCCTACGGCACCACGTTTTGCCCTTTATTCTTCCACGGTTTACGAGAACTTAACAATTCGATGGCTCTGACCACACAAGGACTTCACAATGCTGGCTTGAGAATCTTCCTCATGATTCCGAAAATCTCCCGCCTGTTGATCGGCACCCTCGCCGGCATGACCATCGCCACTGACGCAGCCGTTGTCGGAAGCAACGAAGGTGGAACCATCGATCTCACGCGCCCGGACAACTATGGCAACCAGCCGGTCCCCGGCTACATCACCCGCGACAACACCCCTCCGGGAAACCAGATCACCGATCTGGGTGCCTCCCTCGGGCGAGTTCTTTTCTACGACAAGCGGCTGTCCAAGAACGATACCGTCTCATG
>NZ_JBATWY010000126.1:0-5854 GCF_049672945.1 Haloferula sp.
GCTCCATCCCGGAGCCGCCCTTTGCGCATCCCCCCTTCAACCAAAACACCAACACCAACCACCAAAACAACATGTCTCACTTCACGACGATCCAGACTCAAGTCCGTGATCTTGATGCCCTGTCCGACGCCTGCGCCGAACTCGACCTCAAGCTCGTGGCAAATACCCCGTGCCGTGGCTACGCCGGAGTCACCCGGTCAGCCCACCGCACGATTCAGCTCAAAGGCCCTTACGACATCGCCGTCGATCCCTCGAAAGAGAACGATGGTTCCTACGGCCTGACCACCGACTGGTGGGACGGCTATGTCGCCAGGGAAGTTGGCGTTGGCTACGGCCGACTGCTGCAATCCTACGGCGTCCACAAAACGCTGCGCACCGCTCGTGCGCGTGGCCTGCGTTCCACCCGCAAGCTCGAAGCCGATGGCTCGGTCCTGCTCACCCTGGAAGGAGGTTCGCTATGAGCCGCCGCATCCTTATCCGCGTGTCACCCACCGGTGAAACCAGCGTCGAGGCCGATGGCTTCCAAGGCAAAGGCTGCGAAGCCGCGACCAAGGCCATCGAAGACGCGCTCGGCAAACCCGGGCAGCGAACCCGCAAGCCCGACTTCTGGCGTCAATCCCAGCACGGCCAGAACCAACAACAACTCGGAGAAGGAGGCGCATAAACCATGAGCCAAACCCTCCGCTTCAATCCGGGTGGTCACATCGACTGCCTCTACACCGAAGCGATCGATCTCCGTGAGCTCGGGCGACTCCATGTCGTCCGGGCCACGGACATCCGCTTCGATGAATCCACCCAACAGTGGGACGTGCACGACGCCGATACCGGCCAAGTGCTCTTCTCCCACGCATCACGCAACGAGTGCCTCAACTGGGAACAAACCAACCTCCAGCCACAGGCCACTCCACAGCCCTGAAAACTGAACACAGAAAACCAGCAAACTTATGAACCTCACCACCTACCTCCGAGCCGGTTACCCCGGACTCGTCGTCATCAGTTCCGAGGAAGCACGCGCCGAAGCGGAAATCGCCCACGCCTGCACTTCCACAAAACGCAAACTCCACGCCTGGTCCTCCACCGAGGGCTTGGTCGATACCGGCGAGGGACGGGTCACCCCGTGCTCCGATCCCCTCGAAGCCCTGCAACAACTCGACGGCCTCTTCGCTGCCGAAAATCCCCAACACGTTGTGCTCCTGCGCGACCTGCAACTCCACCTCGATCAGAGCGACCCGATGCTCGTTCGTCGCATCAAGGACACCCTGCGAATGGCGAAGACCAACGGCCATGCACTCATCCTGCTCGGCTGCCGGCTCAAGCTACCCGCTGAGTTGGAACACGAGTTCACCGACGTCGACTTCGACCTGCCCGACACCACCCAGCTTGGCACCGTCCTCGATGGCATCCTCAAGTCCGCCAAGCTCAAGAAGGTGGACGAGGTGACCCGCGAGTCCGTCTTGCAGAGCGCCCTCGGCCTGACCACGACAGAAGCCGAGAATGCCTTCGCGCTGTCGGTGGTCGAAACCAAAGCCATCGACCCAAAGGTGATCGCCCGCGAGAAGGCCCGCACGCTCAAGCGCAACGGCCTGGTCGAAGTGGTCGAAGCCACCACCGGCCTCAGCGACATCGGCGGCCTCAACCACCTCAAGGAATGGCTGACCGGGCGAGCAGGCGCCTTCAGCGACTCCGCCAAGACCTATGGGCTACCCGCTCCGAAAGGACTGCTGATTGTCGGCATCCCGGGCACCGGCAAGAGCCTGACCGCCAAGGCCACCGCCGGTGCCTTCGAGCTGCCCCTGCTGCGTCTCGACATGGGCCGTGTCTTCGGCGGCATCGTCGGCCAAAGCGAAGCCAACCTGCGCAGCGTCATCCAAACCGCCGAAGCCATCGCACCCTGCGTCCTGTGGATCGATGAAATCGAGAAAGGCTTTTCCGGAAGCAAGTCGAGTGGCAGCACCGATGGTGGAACCTCCTCCCGCGTCTTCGGCTCATTCCTAAGCTGGATGCAGGAGAAGCAGAAGCCGGTGTTCGTCGTTGCTACGGCAAACGACGTAAGTCAGCTCCCTCCTGAGTTCCTGCGCAAGGGTCGGTTTGATGAGATGTTCTTCGTCGACCTGCCCGACGCCCTCGAGCGTGCCGCCATCTGGGACATCGTCATCGCCCGTCACGGTCGCAAGCCGACCGACTTCGACACCGTCGTCCTTGCCCGCGCCTGCGAACAGTTCACTGGAGCGGAGATCGAGGCGGTCTTCATCGACGCCATGCACGAAGCCTACTTCGAAGGCAAAGAGCCAGGCCCCCGGGAGATCCTCGAAGCGATCACTCGCACCGTGCCACTCGCCCAACTGATGGACGGCAAGATCGCCGCCCTCCGCCACTGGGCCAAAGGCCGGGCAAGAGAAGCCGCCAGCCATCCCACAGCGGCCAAACCCACGCGGGGACGCCGGGTGCAGTCGATGAACTAGCCATGAACCCGCCGCACGATGTCCCCCTGAAAGTCGGCGACCGAGTGCGGATCCATCCCGACTGCCAGGATCCCGGCGACGACGACTTCGAGCGGATCGTCATCGAAGCCCCCGAAGACAGCCCCCGCGTGCTCGTCCTCGCCCGCATCCCGGGATTCGAACACCACCCGACCGAGTGGATCGAAGCCGACAAGCTGATCCGCCACCCGAACGCGGACCTCGACTGAGGCAAGCACCGCTCCCGACGCAACCAGGGCCGTCACGCATCACCGCGTGGCGGCCCTTCATCTTTCTCAATCGCCACTCCGGCGGACAGCCCCAAACAAATAACCAACAACAACAACAACCATGATCAAGATCCACGCCCATGACCTCAAGCAAGCCGGCAAGCTCCTCAAGCGCCTGCCGTCCCACCGAAGTACCCTCCCGGTGCTCACTCACATCGCGGCCATCGCCAAATTCGACACTCTGTCGCTTGTCACTGCCAACCTCGACCAGCGACTCGAAACACGAATCCCACTGGCCGAGCCGATCAGCTCCCCGGAATCACTACTGATTCCACCCGATGCCTTCCGGGCCGCCATGAAGGCCGACAAAGACAGCATCGTCACCATCGCCGCCAAAGGTTCGCGCAAGAGTCGCCGCATCCATCTGCACGTCACCTGCAAGGGCATCCCGATCGAGACGCAGCATCCCACCGCGAACCTCGACGACTTCCCGGAGCTTTCCCAGGTCGAGGGCCCATCCACCGAGCTCCCCGCACGCACCATCGAGATGCTCGCCCTCGTCGCCACCTGCGCTTCGAAGGATGCCACGCGCATCGTTCTCAACGGCGTGCACTTCACTCCCGAAGATGGTGGCCTGCTCATCGCCACCGATGGCCGACGCCTCGCCGGCATTCCTGCCAGCGTCCCCTCCACCGACTTCATCCTGCCCAATACTGCCGTCCATATCCTCGGTCACCCCGACTTCAAAAGTCGGCCCGCGACCGTCACGATGTCGGAGAACGCAGAGAGTCGCATGCTCTGCTTTCAGTCCGGCAATCACCAGCTGATCACCCGGACCCAAGCCGGCAACTACCCGGCCTGGAAGCAAGTCGTCCCACGCGGCATGGTGTCATCCCTCACCATCGCCGAAGAGCGTCGCGCCGCCACCCTGTCGTGGCTGCGCTCCCTGCCCACCCGCGATGGAACCCTAACCCTGCGTCTCAAGAAGCGCGGCGTCCTCCAACTTATCCACGGGACCAAGGAGGGTGTCGCCGGGACCATCGAAGTGCCCGTCATCGGGACCGGCAAGGTGCCGATTGTTTCCGTCGACCCGAGTTACCTTGCCACCGCCCTGGCCATCGCACCGACCCTGTGGCTGAGCGATGAAATGAGCCCGGTCGTCGCCCGGCGACCCGACGGAGCCTTCTGCGTGATCATGCCCCTGCGCGTCACCCACGCCGCCGCCCAGGCCGCCGCCTGAGAAAACCCGAGTCGCCAAAACAAACAGGGGTCGTCCGCACATCGGCGGGCGGCCCTTTCACTTTCCCGCCCCATCGGCACCCCAACCCCAAACTAACAACAACCAACATGCAAACCAACCTGTACTATCGCCAAGGCAACTCCGATAAAGTCTACCAAGCATCCATTGAACCAAAAGCTGACGGTCACATCGTCACCTTCGCTTACGGACGCCGGGGCCAAACCCTGACCACCGGCACCAAGACCCAGACACCCGTATCCCTCGAAAAGGCACAAAGCATCCACGCGAAGCTCGTCGCCTCCAAACTCGCCAAAGGCTACACGCCCGCCGAGGACGGCACGCCCTACCAACAAACCGGCAACGAAGGCCGCGACAGCGGCATCCGCTGCCAACTCCTCAACCCGGTCGACGAAGATCAACTCCCCCGTCTCATCACCGGCACGACCCATTGCCTCCAACAGAAGCACGACGGTCGCCGCCTGATGGTCCGCAAGCAGGGAGATGAAATCATCGGCATCAACCGCCGGGGACTCATCGTAGCGATCCCGGACACGATCAGAGAAGCCATCGAATACATCCCCTTCGACGTCCTCATCGACGGCGAGGCCGTGGGCGACACCCTCCACGCCTTCGACCTCCTCGAAGTCAAAGGCAACGACCTCCGCCAACGCCGCTACATCGATCGCTTCTCCGGCTTGATTATGGTCATCCCCCCGAACCTCCCAGCCCTCTGCTGGATCGCCACCCCGCTCGATCCCGACGACAAACGAGCGACCTACGAGGAACTCCTCGCGGAGGGAGCCGAAGGTGTCGTCTTCAAGGACATCAATGCCCCCTACACACCCGGCCGGCCGAACTCCGGCGGACCGCAGCTGAAGTTCAAGTTCGTCGAGAGCGCGTCGTTCATCGTCGCCGGGAGGAACGGAACCAAGCGCAGCGTCGGGTTGGAACTCGTCACGGCTGAGGGGAACCGTGTCCCCGCCGGCAACGTCACCATCCCCGCGAACCATGAGGTTCCGGAAAAGGGCGAAGTCATCGAGGCTCGCTACATGTATGCCTTCCGGGAAAGTGGGGCCATTTACCAGCCGGTCTACCTCGGTGCTCGGGACGACATCCCGGCCGAGGACTGCACGGTGGAGCAACTCAAGTTCAAGGCTGAGCCAGCGGCATCAATGCTGGACTGAGTGACAACAGATAGTGCCATTGAAGCGACAAACCGGATCGCAGAGACCCCGCAGAAACGACACTGTGTCGAATTTGATGATCGACTCGCCCTTCCCGGGAGTCCCGGGAGGGGCGAACGCATCATTTTTAAGTATCTCACTGGAAACGTCGTCGCGATCCCTCCGATCGGATCTTCCTACTCCCGGAAGCAGTCCGAACGCATGATCACCCTCAGATACTTACGGAGTTCAGCGAAAGCGTCGTCGGAGAGTTCAAAAGCAATGTCAAATTCGTAGCCATCTCCAGATAGCGCGTGGACTCTGTGCCGCCACAGATCGATTCGGCTGAGACTATCACCATCGTAATCCTCCCCATCGTGAAACTCGACCGTAATTTGGTCTTCAAAATCGAGATCCACCGAAATCATCAGGTAGGGAGAAACCCGGTTGTCCTCATCAAACCCTGCGTCCATGGAATCGAAAGTCACCTGCACGTACTGCCAATCGACCGCTTCGCTACACTCTACTGATGCAGCCGTAAATTGGATTACTTTCACGGCCATCACGCGATCATTTGGTCCAACGGACTTGTCACTCCCAAGCCACTCACTCCCAGCGCCACGTGCAGGTAAATCTCCGTCGTCGTGATGTCCTGATGGCCCAGCAGCTCCTGGATCCTCCTGAGATCCACACCGGCCTCGAGGAGATCCGTCGCGAAACTATGGCGCAAAGAATGGCTTGTGACCCACTTCTCGATCCCGA
>NZ_JBATWY010000127.1:0-20855 GCF_049672945.1 Haloferula sp.
TTCGAAGGCCACACCGTCCCTCCCCAGCGTCCGTCCTGGAACTATCGCAAGGAAGACGGTGGCGGCATGATCATCGACATGCTCTGCCACTGGCGCTACGTCATCGACAATCTCTTCGGCAAAGTGAAGAGCGTCTCGACCCTCGCGGCCACCCACATCCCCGAGCGCATCGACGAGGAAGGCAAGCCCTACAAGTGCACCGCCGACGACTCCGCCTATAGTACTTTCGAACTCGAAAACGGCATCATCTGCCACTTCAACTCCTCATGGAACGTCCGCGTCCGCCGCGACGACCTGCTCACCATGCAGGTCGACGGCACCAAGGGTTCCGCCATCGTCGGACTCCGCGACGTCTGGGTCCAGCACTACGGCAACACCCCACGCCCCGTCTGGAACCCCGACATCAAACAGCCCATCGATTTCTTCGACGGCTGGAGCAAGGTTCCCGAGCAGGAAACCTACGACAACGCCTTCAAGATCCAGTGGGAAATGTTCCTCCGCCACGTCGTCCTCGACGAGCCGTGGGAATACAACCTCCTCGAAGGAGCCAAAGGCGTCCAACTCGCCGAACTCGGCCTCGAATCCAGCGAAAAACGCGCCTGGGTCGATCTCCCCGAACTCAAAGCCTGATCAATTTTTTCACCGCCAAGACGCAAAGTTCGCCAAGTTTCTGATTCTTCAAAAAAGGCAGAACCCCAGCCTGTGCGTCCTTGGCGCCCTGGCGTTTCAATACTCTAACATGACCGCACTCATCACCGGCGGCTCCCGTGGCATCGGCCTCGGCTGCGCCCTCGCTCTCGCCAAAGAAGGCCACCGCATCGCCATCAACGGCATGCGCCCGGAATCCGACGTCACCGGAGTCCTTGAAGAAATCAAGGCCGCCGGCGCCCCCGAAGTCCTCTACTGCCAGGGCGACGTCGGCACCGCAGAAGGCCGCACCGCCATCCTTGATCGAATTCGCTCCGAGTTCGGATCCTTGAACATCCTCGTCAACAACGCCGGGGTCGCCCCCGCCGAACGCAAGGATGTGTTAGAGACCACCCTCGAAAGTTATCGCCGTCTCATGTCGATCAACCTCGAAGGCCCCTACTTCCTCACCCAGTCCGCCGCCAACTGGTTCATCGAGCAAAAAGAATCCAATGCTGATTTCCAAGGCATCATCATCAACGTCAACTCGATCAGCGCCACCGTCGTCTCGACCAATCGCGGTGAATACTGCGTCTCGAAAGCCGGCCTCGGCATGGTGACGCAGCTCTTCGCCGCCCGTCTCGGCGAGTATGACATCCCTGTTTACGAAGTCCGGCCCGGTGTCACCAAGACCGACATGACCAGCGGCGTCACCGACAAATACGACAAGCTCATCGCCGATGGCCTCTGCGTCACCCCACGCTGGGGTTTCCCCGAAGACATCGGCAAAGCCGTCGCCAGTCTCGCCCGCCGCGATTTCCCCTACTCCACCGGTCAAACCATCATGATCGACGGCGGCCTGACCATCCCGCGCCTGTAGGAGTGGCGCTCTCCCGAGCGCCATAGGTGGGCAAGGCGGCTTTCCAGCCGCACCCACGTGGTTTGCAATTCAGCCGTTTCCCTCTATTCATTGCCCATGCACTTCCTTGTCGCATGGGTCGCCTTTTTGCCCCTGATCGCTTTCTCACACCCGCTCCCCGGCACTCCATCCGTCGAAGAACTCGAGTTACCCAGCGACCTTGGGAAAAGCCAAAGGGAGTTCATCCAACTCGCACTCGAGTCGGCTGCAAAGCTCAAGCTCGACAAATACCTCTACGGCAGCGCCGATCCCTCGCGTGGTGGCTTCGATTGCTCGGGATCGGTTTTCTATCTCCTCAAAAAGATCGGCATCGACCCGCCGCGAAGCTCAGCCGCCCAGTTCGACTGGGTCAAGAAAGCCGGTAACCTGATCGAAGTGCCACCGGATACCACCAAGCTCGACGCCCCCATCTTCACCAAGCTCAAACCCGGCGACCTTCTTTTCTGGTCGGGGACCTACACACCGACCGATGGACGCACCAACAAAATCACCCACGTTCAGATCTACCTCGGCAAGGAAAAGAAAGACAGCCTCCCGGTCATGATTGGCTCGAGCGACGGCCGCAGCTATCGCGGCAGTCAACGCACCGGCTTCGGCGTCTACAACTTCAAGCTACCCCGCCCGACTTCGAAATCCCGTTTCGTCGGCTACGGCACCCCGCCTGGCCTTGGAGAGTAATCGCCTTCGAAGTGCGGGATTTGCCATCTCCTGAAAAGTGCAGCAACTCGGCTCCCAACCTCAAGCCTCGCGGCTGACGATCTTCCCTTCCCGCTCCTTCACCGCCGCCATCAACTCCCCATTCGGATCTTGAAAATCCGCACTGTAGCCCTTGGCATAATTGAAGAGGTGCTTGTGAAGGTATTCGAAAAAAACCTCACGCTCTTCCTTTTCCAGACGATACCAGACCGCGATGTTCAGTGAGCGTGTTACCTTCTGCATCATCGCCAGCGTCAACTGCCGGCCCTTCGAAGCCCGCTGGACCTGCTTGTGGGTCAACTGCTCGGGAGAGGCATCCACCAAATCATGCACCTTGAGGCACCATGCCTCCATCAACTTGGCCACAGGCTGCACACCCCGATCACGTTCTTCGCTCATGCACGAGGGTGTAGCAGGTCAAAGCCGTAGGGAAACCCGAATTCGCAGGCGTCGATCAGGAAACGCCGTTCAATCAAGCCTGCGCAGCGTCGATCGGTTCACTCGACCAGTTTCACCCGGTAGAACCCCCGCGCCTCTTCAAAACCTCCCGGGACCAGGGTCTCGAGAACCCCATCCGCTTCCCCTGCCACGATCTCCAGGCCCGGAATCCCGATCCACTCACCGCCGATCTCACCAAGCGTCTCAACCTGATAACTCCGACCGGGAAAGGCCTGCCAGGTCAATTTCAGCGAATCAACCTCTCGTCTCAGATCGGTGATCACGAATCCCTTGCCCGGCTCCAATCGATCAAAGAGCCCGTTGGCATCCTCATCACGAAGTACTTCGAGCGGCATCCGGATCAATTCGTCCGCATCCACGTTGCCCGCTCCACCCGACGAATCGGGCGCTTGTGATACAAGCATGCCTCCGTCGCCGGTTTGATATGCCAACGCACAAAGAAACAAGTCCGACGGGGGACTTCCAAATGCGGCAAGATCGATCACTCCTTCCAAATGCTGAGCTTCTCCACCCCGCGCAATCTCCGTTCCCGCGCCGTTCGCGTTGAACCAACCTGCATAGCTATTCTCACTCTCCGCCCCCAGAAAAGGTGCGAACGATGGCAGCGAAGTCATGCCCGCTTTCGCCCATGGCGATGGACTGGCCGCCTCGCTCAGCACGGAGGAGGCGATCATCACGAAGTGGTCATTCCCGGAAGCACCCGGCGCCCAGGTCGCGACATAGAGCTTCGATCCCCGCACCGCAGCAAAAAGGGTCATACCCGGATTCGCGAGCAGATAGCCTTGCGAATCCGCGATCCCATCCATCACGAAGGGCGTGGCGCTTCCGCCACCTCCGGATAGCGTCGTCGCTGATACTTCAGCTGAAATTGCCGAAGTGCCCGCCGCATTGCGTGCCGCGACCGAGTAGCGGTAAGTCGTCCCCGCATTGCGCCCAATGTCCAGCCAATCGCTGTCTGGACCGATGCCGGTCTCCACGCCATCACGATACACGACGTAGCTCGCGGCCTCGGAAACGTCGTTCCAATCGAGGGAAACAGAGTCCGTCGTTACGCTGGCTACAACCAGCCCCGACGGCGTGCCAGGCAGATCGCCACCGCCCCCCGTTTCTCCATCGTCTTCGACGAAAACATGCTGAATTTCCGACCTGTGGACATTACCAAGCCCATCCGACGCCTCGATGTAGTAGTCGATCAGCTTTCCCCGGAAATCCGGTAGATTGTCATCACTGATTTTTGAGAAGTAGTAGTCGGCCAACTCCGGAGGCGTAATGAAGTAGTTGATCTGACCGTTGTTCGCCGCGGCATTCAGCTCGATTTGCGAGTTCGGCAGCGCGCGCCTCGTCATCGGAATCGTCACCCAGTTCCCGACATCGGGACCGCCCGCATAAATTTCATTCTGATCGTTCGACAGCGTGTTGACTCCGTCGACATCGATCCGAACCCTGAGGCTCACCTCTTCCACACCGGACAGATCGTAGGCATGCGTCCAGACATAAAACTCCGACGGCATCTTCTTCAGGTAGTTCGTATCGCCACCTGGGATCGAGTTGAACCATCCGAAGGTGTAGCCACCCGGATTGTGCGGAAACCGCTGGGGTTTCAGCACACTCGGCGGGGTGCGGTCATTCGCGCGACGCTCCGGAGACATCCATGGCTGAAGCTTCTCAATCGCCCGCGTCGTCGCCAGCGCTGCCTTTACTTCGTCGTCATTTCCGAGACCTCCGTAGTAGTTGAAACCCGAATCCAGGCCGCCGAGATAAATGTGCCAGGCCAATTCGACCTCGTTGGAACTGCTCGATGTCCCATCCCAGTCATAAGGTGCCTGAACCTTCCAATCCTGAACGCTGCCACCTTCGTCTTTCAGAATCTGCTCCGCCGTCTCACACCAGTTCGCTCCGGTGATGACCGGTGCCCAGGCCCAGAATTTCAGTGCGAATCCGGGCGTCTCCATGTCCACCACCGTTCCCGGATGCCGTGTCGCGGCCGTCGCAGCGACCGGTGGCTCGATCCATTTGAGAAAATACGGCGATCCGTAGTCGGACTCCGGAAAGATCCACGCGCCGTCCTCAATGTGAACGGTCCCGGCGGCGGCACCGTGGGCATTCACGAAATCCTGCACCGCCGTCGGCTGGAAACCCGCGTTCTTCGAGTCGTTGAAATACTGTGGTGTCGCCTCCATCCATGACGAGAAACCGCCACCCCAGGCGTTGTCGCCATCGGTCGCGGGAAGCACGATCACCGGCCGCGAACTGTCGCTGGCAAAGGGCGCGATCTTCTCCTGGATCCTCGAGATCCCCTCATTGCCATAGCCGTAGGCATAGGAAAGCACGTCGTCGGAAGGAACCACCAGAATCGATCTGACCTCCCCTGATTCCGGATCGACATGCCGCACCCGGTGGAGCTGGTAGGCGAAGGGCGACACATTCCACGCCGCATTCCCGGGATTGGGCTGACCATACCACCATCCATCGACTGGCGAAGGGCCCAGCAGGTCCGCCCGATTCGGAGGACTACTAAAGACCCCGTAGCTGCCGTTCGCCAGATCAAAGCGATCCAGATAGGTCGGGCAGGTGCGCGACAGATGATGGCTTGCCACAATACTCCATTCATACCCCTCCTCCACCAGCACGTCCACGATCCCCGGCGAGAACGCCATCTCCGTGGGGAAAAAGCCCTTCGAATGATCCGAAAGATCCGGATTCCCTCCCCATGCCTTCCACCAGGCCTGCTTGTGGATTCTGATCTCCTTGCGAAGCACCTCTTTCGGCAAAAGCGGTGCAAGCGAGTGATGGTAAGTGAACCCAACCAGATCCAATCTCGAAGATCCCGAAGGCGTCGCCCACCCCTTCGCAGTCCGGTTGCCATCCCACCAGCCTTCACCATACCCCAAGTGCCCACCCTCTCCAAGCTGGCGGATATTGTCGATGAGTGAGCCCGAATAGCTCAGACAGAATCCCGCCGCCTCCGGGATTCCAGATAGCGAATCCCGGGGCCGCGACTGATATGCGCTGCGACGGTCATCGATTCCAAAAATGCTTCCCAGATCGTTCTCCGGGTGTTGGCCGGCACTGCCGGCATACGAACGCGCGCCTTTCAGCGAAATCGAATCCCATGCATACTCGACCCGCTGCGTCTGTGCCCCGTTGCCGTTCCACTCCGGCCAGTAGAGAGGCTGATGATTGTGCCACATCCGGGACACATACACCGTCTGACCCATCGCCATTGATGAAAGCAAACAACATACCGCCAATACGGATACTGGTTTTCCAGTGGTTTCCATGGGTTCAGATGGCAAATGGCCTGATCAGCCTCAGGGTTTAATCTGATCGGTTGGGAAATCCTTTCCGCTTTCCCACTGGCAAACCAAGGAGCCGGGACTATCGTCCAAGCATGCCCACCAAGAAGGAAATTCTGGACCTCCATTTCATGGATGCGCGCTACAAACTGATCGATATCGCCGCGTTTCTCGATCGTATGGAAAGGCACTCTGGAAACGCCGATTTCCGTCTCGATGCGCTAAAGAAGGCCATCCCTCTCCTGCTTTCCGAACAACCCGGCCGAGCCAAAGCCGTGCTCGAATCCTTCTCCGACCACAGCACCGAGCCCGCCGCCACCGCCCACACCCAGGGAGCCTCCGGCGCCAATCCGGCCTAAGGTCTTCTGTCTTCACGTCTTTCGTCTCCATGAAATACATCGAGCCCCACGCCCACATGGTCAGCCGTACGACGGACGACTACCAGAAGCTCGCCCTCGCCGGCTGCGAAGCCATCTGCGAACCTGCTTTCTGGGCCGGCTTCGACCGCTCGTCTCCGAAGGGCTTCTACGATTACTACCGTCAGCTCACCGAGTACGAACCAGCCCGCGCCGCGAAGTTCGGCATTCCGCACTTCTGCTGGCTCTGCATCAACCCGAAGGAAGCCGAGGACCCCGTCTTCGCCCGAGAAGTCATGTCGCTGATCCCCGAGTTCATCGACAAACCTACCGTGCTTGGCATTGGTGAGATCGGGCTCAACAAGAACACACGCAACGAGCTCGCAATCTTCGAAGAGCACGTCCAGATCGCCCTCGACCGCGATCTACCAATCCTCATCCACACCCCGCATCTCGAGGACAAACTCAAGGGCACCCGCCTGATGCTCGATTCATTGGCGAACTTCAGCTCGCTGAACAGGGACAAGGTGATCATCGATCACGTCGAGGAACATACGGTGGATCTCGTACTTGATCAGGGCTACTGGGCCGGCATGACCCTCTACCCCGAGAGCAAATGCACTCCGAACCGTGCCATCGACATTCTTGAAACTCACGAGGGCTCGAAACTCTGGCTGAACTCCGCCTGCGACTGGGGCGTCTCCGATCCCTTGGCTGTCGTGAAATGCGGATTCGAAATGAAGAAGCGTCAGCACTCGCCCGAAGCCATCGAGAAGATCCTCTTCGAGAATCCCAAGCGCTTCCTCTCCCAGTGCCCGAATTTCAAGATCTAGCAAATCTCGAAACCACCAGAACAAGCTTTCGAAACCGCAGCGCCTGATCGCTGACTTCAGTCGGCGCTCGTTCCCCTCAACAGCATGAGCCCTCCCGACCCTTCGAACGCCTTCCAAAAAGCCCACGCCCAGCTGCTTCTGAGCAGTTTCCATCAACTCACCGGGAATGAACTGGTTCCACCGGGTCCCGACGCCGCCAAGCGGCTCTTTGAAGCCCCCTTTTTTGTCGCATCCCACAGTCCGGACGCCGATCCGATCCTCACCTACGGCAACCTCACGGCCCTCGATCTCTTTGAAATGACGTGGGATGAATTTACATCCACGCCCTCCCGCTTCACCGCCGAAGCCCCACTACGCGAGGAACGGGCCCGTCTCCTCGAACGGGTAACCAAGCACGGCTACATCGACGACTACTCAGGCATCCGGATCTCAAGGTCGGGGAAGCGGTTCCAAATCCGGCAAGCCACCGTTTGGAACCTTGTTGCTCCCAACGGGCGCGTCATGGGGCAGGCTGCCACATTCAATACTTGGAATCAGGTGGCCTCGGCGAGAAGCTGAAGACCTTTCCGTCTCGGGGCACCGACAAACCAATTGTATCACAAATTTGGCGGCAATTTCTTGAATTCCCAGCAAGTTTCCCTGCCGTGAAAACCTACAGATCTCTCCTCTCCTGTCTCTCCCTCACCACCTTGCTGGCCGGGTCCACCGCCATCGCCGAGGACGTCAAGATCCCTGTTGGCGGAGGAAAAGGGTGGTAGGAAAAAGAAGAAGAAAAGGTAAACCGCCATTTTCCCGCTCACCCGGGCGGGGAAGACAACTTTACCGATGGTCGGCGGATGGTGCCTGCCGCTCCCCTAGACTCCAGTGAGATCCTTGATTTCCTGACTGGGACCATTCGTCTTCACCGATTGGATTCCCTTGTCCCTTGCCGCTGCAGATTCATACATCTGGCTTTGACCGATGACCTGCCCGTTGGCTGCCTTGAGGACAAAGTAAGGCTGATCGGACTTCGACAGCTTGCGCTCGAAACTGGAGTCGTCCCCACAATTCTGCTGGACCGATGCAATGCCATTCTCAGCGGCGGCCTTTGATTCGTAGGTCTGGCTCGCAAGCACGACCTGATGATTGGCAGACTTGAGGTTGAAGCTGAACTTTACCGCCTGCTTGAGTTCGTAGTATCCAATGGCCATGGTCCTTAACTAGCACGGGATCGCGCGACGTCCACCTCTTCTCTGTCCACCTTGCGCCTCATGATCCCTGCCGCACCCACCCCAAGCACCACCCCCGACAGCCAACCAAAAAGGTGCCCAAGCACGTCGGTATCTACTCCACCTGCACCAAACCACCCGAGCAACACAAGACCGACGGCGACCGGAACGATCACCGGTTTCAGTTGGCGATAGCTTCTTGAGTGCCACGCAAGAACGATTCCCATTCCCACCAGCAGACCCAAAGCACCGAAGGTCGCCGTGGACGCACCAATGGACCGGAAGGCCTCTGGATAGTGAAGCGCATCGGTCATCGTATTGCCCAGGACTCCACTGGCCAAAATGAGCAACCAACCTTTCCATTGCCCGAAAGACTGGGCAACCAACACACAGAACACGCCGCCGATCAGAACATTTCCCGCCAAGTGCTCGAAATCGGCATGGAGAAACAATGCCGTGAAAGGCCGCCACCACTCCCCTTCGACAAACACGCCAAGCGAAGAATTGCTGAAGCGACTGGTGATCGCCGGGTCCCTGACCTGAAAAAGAAAGACTCCCACCAGCGAAAGCACCCAGAGCATGGCAAGCTCCATCCCCACCGCCCCAACCGGAAGATCGGCACGACCCTTCCAGAGCTCCTGCTCAGAGGCATACTCGCTGAGCTCCTGCCGGATCGCACCCTCTTTTCCCGCATCGACCTCCAGCGCGAAGAGCCCATCGATCTCTCGGACAAAGCAATCCAGATTCATCGCCAGAACAACCAGCGCATGCTCATACGCCTCGTCCAGCGACTGCCAACGGCCGACCACGGCCAATTCTTCGTCCTCCTCGATGATTCCTTCCGGCATCCGCAGGCATTATCGCCGAAATACTCTCCGGCGCAACGGGTTCAGCCGCCAGCGTGCTGGAAGTAGACTTCTTCATAAGGCTGGACGACCACGAATCCATCGCCCTCGAAATGCATTTGGATCGATTCCCCGGAGCCACGACCCAGAAAGGTCTTGAAGGAAACATCCGTCTTCAGCTGGGGATTCAGACTGCCACTCCAGGCGATCGTCGCGTTGGGATCCGTCGTCACCGGACGACCCGGCTGCACCCTCAGCGTGATCGGTTCGTAGTGACTGGTAATGGCAAGCAGTCCGGTGCCATCGAAACGGACATTGAACAATCCGCCGGCAGCGAAGCCCACCAGGCGCTTCATCATCGTGATTTTGTGAGGAAGCGTCGGCTGGAAGGCCAGCACGTCATTGCCATTCACCACGAGGCTTTCCTGATTCAGGGCAAGAACGATGATCTTCTTTCCTGCATCCGCGAGATAAAGCTGACCACGGCCATCGGCGTAGGAGATCCGCATCCCCTCACCTGAGATCGCTTTCTTGAAGAGATTACCCACGCCTTGATCCATGATGCCTTCGCGCGTGAACTTGATCTGCCCCTCATAGGCCACCATCGACCCCGCCTTGATGTTCATCCGGCCATCCAGATTCACTTCGAGAAAACGAGGGGTCTCCAATTCAAATACTCCATGCCCCCGGTCACGCTCAGCAGTGCGCGTGACGAAGTCTCTCAGGCTTTCCGCTGGGCCAGCTGCTGACGGCATGGGTGGTGGGGTCGTACTCATCTCGACGTTCACCCAAGCATTTCACCGCTCGGAGTCAAGCCTGCCAACCCCCAGCCTTGCGAAGCCCATCGCATCCTTCATGATTCATCCATGAGATTCGCCCACGGTCACCTGGCCTACTGCACGAACATCCATCCCGCCGAAACATGGGATGAAACCTTCGCCGCAATCTCCACCCACACCCTGAAGGTGCGGGATATTGTCGCAGGCATGGACCGTCCTTTCGCCATCGGCCTACGCCTCTCAGCCAAAGCCGCCCGCGAACTCCTCACCGGCGACAAGCTTCCACGCTTCAAGGACTGGCTGGCTTCGGAAGACACCTACGTCTTCACCATCAATGGCTTTCCCTACGGCGACTTCCACGGCACCCGGGTCAAGGAGAACGTCTATCGCCCGGACTGGACGGACCCCGCCCGACTCGAATACACCAAGGAACTTTTCACGATCGTCTCAGAGCTCGTTCCCGAAGGCATCGACGGCTCCGTCTCGACCCTGCCCGGCTCGTTCAAGGCCTTCAATGCCGACGAAGAACTCATTCGCGAGCATCTCATCGAACTCGCGGCATTCGTCGAGGCATTGAGTGATGTCTCCGGGAGAGACCTCCATTTGGGGCTGGAGCCGGAACCTCTCGGACACTTCGAGAACACCGAGGAGACCCTCCGATTCTATGATCGACTCCTCGCCGACGCGGAAGACCACGAATTGGTCAAACGCCGGGTCGGCATCAACTACGACTGCTGCCATTTCGCTCTGGAGTACGAGGATGCCCGTAGTTCGCTGGCCGTGATGAGAAGTGAGGGCATTCGTATTTCGAAGATCCACCTTTCCGCAGCTCTCGCCCTCGACCCCCGCGAGGATGGAGCCGTCGATGCGATCCGCGCCTTCGACGAGCCGACCTATCTTCACCAAGTCATGGAACGCCACCCGGATGGGGAGATCACCCGCCACCCCGACCTGCCGGATGGCTTTGCTGCCCACGCTCAGGGCAGCGATGCCGAGCAGTGGCGGATCCATTTCCACATCCCGCTCGATCAGGTCCCCAATCCACCACTTCATTCAACAGGCAAGCAGGCCGAGGACGTCCTCAAGCTCTGCGCGAAGGATCCGGATATTTGCCGTCATTTCGAGATCGAAACCTATACTTGGGGGGTCCTCCCCGAAACGATGCAGCGTCCCGTCGAAGAGCAAATCGCCGCCGAGTACCGCTGGGTCCTGGACCGCTGTTGAGTCCGCATGAACAAACTCATCGCACTGCTCGCATCCCTGCGCATTGCCAACGCGCCCAGCGTCATCAGCAATGTCTGGCTCGGATACATGCTCGGTTGGTTCTATTGGGGCGGAAATGCCGATCCCTTTTCCGACCTTTTCAAACTGATCTTCATTGGTCTCAGCCTCTACTTCGCAGGCAACCTTGCAAACGACTGGTTCGACCGGAAATGGGACAGGATACACCGCCCGGAACGTGCCCTCCCCTCGGGTCTCTTCAGCCCTTTCGCTTATCTCGTCGCAGCGATCTTCCTTGCGGTCAATGGTCTGATCTCTGCCGCGACCATCAACTACCCAGCGTTCTACACTGCAGTTGCGATTCTCGGATTGATCGGCATCTATACCTGGCTTCACAAACACACGCGCTGGGCGGTGGTTCCCATGGGCCTTTGTCGTGCGGGACTCTACATCCTCGGCTACTTCACAGCTGTGGGACACCCATACACTGAAGGCCACCGCTATGGATTCACCGACTTGGAATTGGTGATGCCATACGGCTTTCTGCTCACCCATGCCCTCGGCCTGCTCATCTACATCGCCGGCCTCTCGCTTGCTGCCCGCTACGAGTCCGTCGAGCACCCGCCCCATGGCATGGTCGTTCTTTCACGAGCCATGCTCTTTCTCCCGCTCGCAGCCATGTCGGCCTGGTGGATGATCTACTATCCGGTCCCCTCGATCATTGGCCTCGTTCCCTTCGCGATCTGGCTCATCCTCTGCCTCACCAAGTTCCGCATACCAATCCCTCGATTCGTCTCGGGGCTCCTCGCCGGAATCCCACTGATCGACTTCATTGCAGCGTCACCCTTGGCTCTCAGCAAAATGACTGATGGGATGACCCTCTTTGACCAACCGCTTCTTCTGGCAACTTTCCTCATCCCGCTTGCCGCCTTCGTCCTCGGTCGCTTTCTTCAACGGGTTGCCCCAGCGACCTGACAAGGAACTCACCGCCACATCTCGCAAGCATGGGCCGCAAAACCCGCACCAAACGCGGTCAGCCACCAGCGCTTGTCACCATTCGCCGAAGCCAAGGCCTTCTCGAGGGCAAACATCACCGAAGGGCTGCTCATGTTCCCGCACTCTCCGAGCACCTCGCGGGTCTCTGTTAGCGTGAAAGGCAGGACGCCTTCGAGGGCGTCAATCACGTCCCGCCCACCCGAGTGAGCCAGCACCCGATCCGGATCCGCCTGCCGCTGCGCATAGAGCTCCGCCACCGCTTCCGCCGCCAAGCCTGGCACCGCCTTGTCGAGTTGGTTCCGCAGCTTTCCTCCCGCATTCACGAAACGGATCTTCTCCCGCTGCTCCGGCCGGTGGACGGTCGTAAAATGCCCGGCCTGCCATTTCCCGTCAGCTGCCTCGTCGCTCCAAATCGCCGCCGCCGCACCATCGCCGAACAAACACAGCGAAATCAGCACCCCCGGATCATCGTCCGCATAAAAGGCCGCGGAGCATATCTCCACCGCAACGGTCGCGACTCTCGCACCGGGATGACTCGCCAGAAACCCTTCCGCGCTCCGCAGCATCGGGATCGCCGCACCACATCCCAATCCGACCAAATCCTGCAAGTATGCCGTCGACCTCATCCCCAGCTTTTCCGCCACATGGCTCGTCACGCCCGGACAAAGGTATCCCGTGCAGGTGCAGATAAAAACCGCATCCAGCTCCGAGGCCTCGATGCCCGCCGTCTTGAGCGCTTTCGCCAAAGCATCCGCGGCCAACTCAGGCGCCTCCTTCTCAAAGAATTCATTCAACTCCTGGGCATCACGCTCGACCACCGGCGCGATCTCCGGCACGCAGAAATGACGCGACTGAATGCCAGACACACCATTCGACAGCACTTTCCCTAACAAGCCCAGAGAACGGGGCTTCAGTGCCTCGAGCACCGACGTGGAGCGCAGAGCCGACAAGCAGTCCGGTTGACTGTATCGAAAGGGAGGCAGAGCCGTCGCTATGGATTCTAAAAACATGATTCAGCGCACCAGCGATAGAAGCGGACGGAAGGGAAGCAAGCCCGTCCTTGAGATGGCCGAAATCAAGCGCTGACCGCGCGCGTCTAACAATACCTTGTGAAGCGCCATCGCATTCGCGACCCGACGTCGAAATCGACTCTTCGCCACCCGGTGGATTTCAGACACGCTTGCATCCCACTCGGCAGACCCCGATGACCAGCGGACCAGGGGATCAAGCGCCAACTCGGCCGATTCAAAGGCCATGCTCATCCCATTTCCTGTAAATGGCGGAATCATGCCTTCGGCATCACCAAGCGAGCACAGCGACTGATCTCCCCCCTGCCAACCCAGCTCAAATCCCGACACCCCGAGGAACGACTCCTCATCAGGCCGCCCCGATTCGATTCTCTCGGCAAGTTCCTCACTCCCGCCCTGGCGCAAATAGTCCAAAAGCAAACCGCTGCCTCGCCCCTTTCGCGACCGATCCAGCTTGAACAATCCGCAGACATTCACTCGGCCGTCTTCAACCGGAGTCAGACCCGCGTAGCCATTTGCGCCCAAATGCATCTCCAGATCAGACTTCATCGGAAAATCCTGCAGGTGGCACTTCAAACCAATCCACCCTCCCTTTTTGGGCAAGCGCCCAGCCGCCCAGACCATCCCCTCGCGCGGCTCGCGGCCAAGTCGCGACCCTTCCCGCAAACGCCCACCGAGACTGAGAAAGCGCTCCTTCAGCCGCTGGTCCAAACGATAGCGAGAAATCCCAAGAGCAGGCTCAGGCATGTCCGAATCCAAAAGTTCGTCACCTTCACGAAACCACTTCGCCTTCCCATTTCGCTCCGCATCCGCCAGATCATCCGCGATTCCCAAAGCCTCCAAGGTCGAACCCTTCACTCCCGATATGAACTCCCCACAAACCCGGTGGCGGGGATAGCGTCCCGCTTCATGCAGCAGCACCGGCACCCCCCGCTCACGCAAGCCGATGGCAAGCGACAAGCCGGCGAGTCCACCGCCAGCAATGGTAATTGGTTTGTTCAACATCGCCAAGCTAGCACGCGTTGCCCCCCGCGCCACGTGCTTCGTTCGGAAACTTTCCAGTGGCTTGAAAGCCCGAGCAGCTTCGGTAACTCACCTTCGACAAATCCTGCTCGGATGCTGACCATCATGTCGTGCTTCGTCGCCTCCCCCACAAACGGCAACAGCCGCTCCCCCATCCACAAGGCATCCTTGGTCCGCAGTGGCTCGACGAATACCAGCACCTCGAAGCGGTCCGCAATCCGCCCCAATCGCGAGAGTTCATCCGGCTGCAGGTGATGCAGGAACAAATTCGCGACGAGCACTCCCCCGGTGATCTCGCGCTCGCTCTCCCACAGGTCTCCTTGGGTCCACGCCACCTTTTTCGGCAATCGAGCAGGCCTCGGCACCAAATCAAACCCTCTAGCTGGACCGAATTTCGCAAGCCGACCCAACAACTCGCCGCCGCCAGCACCCAACTCGACCACTCCCTTGGCCGCCGAAGCCTGATGGCCGGCGACCTGCGCTCGAATCCAGCGCTCATTCCCCATCACGAAGTTGATCATTCTCAGATCCCGCCGACCACGGATCGCCATTGGATGGTCCGGGGCCATTCCGTCGATGATTTCCGGCTCGATCACGCGCTCCATGTGCAGGAAACATTCACTCTCCCTCTCACCCCCGCAACCCTCTGTCTTGAAAAGATCCGACATCCCGGCAAGCCTCCGCCCAGCCCATGAGATTCCTCACGCTTGCGATCACCACCCTGGGCTGCCTGCTGCTCAGCTCCTGCTTCGACATCCGTGAGGAAATCTGGATCCATGCCGACGGCTCGGGACGCGGCGAATTCGACTACAGCATCCCGGCGAGTGCCCTCGCTCTCGTCGGCGGCGAGCAGGGACTGCGGACAAAAGTCCTGAGCATCATTGAATCGGAACCCGATATCCAACTCGACGAGTTTCGTCTCACCACCAGCGGAGACGATGTCATCATTAAGCTCAAGGTATCCGTCGGCTCGATGCTATCGCTCATTGATCTTCAAAATAGTGCGGCAGTGAAGAACCTTCCCGACTCCGCATCGGGATTCATTGGTTCCTTTGAGGTCGGGATCAAAGGCCTGAGCGTCGACTTCCGACGACACGTGGATCTCAAGAACTCCCTCGGGATCGGCGCCCTCGCCATCAGCAGCAACCAGCGAAAAGCGAGACGCTTGAACTACACCATCCACCTACCAAACGTCGCCACCCGTCACAACGCCACCAAAACGGCTGATCAAGGTCGCACCTTGATCTGGGAACATTCGCTCGGTGAGGCCTTGTCTTCGCCGCTCGATACGGACTTTCAAATGCGAATCCCCATTCCCTGGTGGGCCTACGCGCTCTTTGCCCTCTGCGCCGCCCTCTTCGCCTGGGTTCTATCGCGGGTCTGGCGACGACGGTTTCGTCCGAAATCCTGAGGGTCCGTTTTGCTTTTCAAGCCACTTCCTTGCAGTCGCGGCACCCGCCTCAAAAAGGACCAGACCCTGCTTCCGCGATTGAACCAGACCCGGAGCGGGCTGCACCGTTTCAACAAAGATCAATTCCTTGCCGGAAGCTTCCGCATGACGGCGGCGATACACCTCCAATTCGGCGTTTGGTATTTCATGAATAGCCGCGATGACCTTGCCAGGGTTCATGAATCCGCCCCTGGGCGTCTCGCTTTCCATCCGAATCTTGTGAACGAGGATGCGCTCAACTTCAGGATCGTCCAACCAATGGGCGTAGGGGGTTTCATTGGAAATTCCGCCATCGAGAAAACGTTCGCCGTTGATCGTCCGGGGACAAAAAACCAGCGGCATTGAGAAGCTTGCAATGATGAAATCCACCAAGCGCCCGGAGCTGCGAATCTCACCCACGCTCTTGCTGAGATTCGCCACTGCCAGATCAAGCCGGGGTTCGGTTAGATCTTCGATTTGAAGCTCCCCAAACAGATCCGTCAGGCGCTTCGACATCCGACTGCCCTCAAAGATACCCGGTGAATACGACCAGCTCAGCACTCCAAGAATTCGCCAAACGGCAGAGAAGTCGAAAAACGATCGCCGGAAACCAAACGACAAAATTTCGTCCTTCAAGGCGGTCCCACGCAAGCCCGCGGCCCACATGCCTCCGGCCAGAGCACCCGCCGACGCTCCGGCGATCCGGGCGGGAATCACGCCCGCTTTCTCCAATTCGCAAAGGAATCCGCAATGCGCGTAGTGCCCGAAAAACGAGGAGGCAAGGCTAAGCCCCAAGCCTTTCTCACTGGTCGCCATCTTCACCTCCCGCTAGTTCTCCCATCTCTTTCACCGAAACCCGATCGCTCGGGCGCAGAAATAGCAAGCCCCCGAGAATGGCCCATACCAAGGTGCAGAAAAATCCAATCAGTGATGAGGCTACCGCGATGGCCGGATCCATCCCGGTCAGATCACTCATCAAAGTCTCGAAAACCTTCTCCCTCACTCCGACACCGGCCACCGATAGAGGCATCGCCGCCATCATGTCGACCACCGGCATTGAGATCAGCACCGGTCCGGGCTCGACTTGCGATCCGGCGGCCTTGGCTCCAAACCAAAAGCTTCCATAGTAAATCGGCAGCATCACCACCGCCGCCACGAGCGCGATCAGGGCATACTTCCATTCTTTTCGATAGAGGTCCACCAGGATGGGGACCTGCCTCATGAAAGCGATCTTCCACTCCTTGCCACGCGCATGAATGCGATCGTGAATTGGCGGGTAGGCGGCCAGAAACATGAAGACGATCAGGGCCAAACCACCACCGAAGAACATCCAGGCAAAGCGCATGATAAACTTTGTTTCAACACTTTGACTCCCCAAGGCATCGAAGTGGCCCGCAGTCAGCGCGAAAAAGACCAGCGACATCGCAGCAAGTCCGACCAGATGATCAAACATCACCGTCAAGGTGACTGCCAGCTTCCGCTCGGGGTGGTCTCGGATCAGCAGGAAAATGCGGGCGGCATCGCCACCCACCCCCCCGACCGCCACCAGATTGAAGAGATTGCCAATCAAGGTCAGCTCGTTCGCCCGCCAGAAAGAGATCCGGATGCCTTGCGCGGCAAGCAGCACCCAGAGCCTCACCGCCGTTAGAATGATCGTCAATCCGGCGAGACCCATCCCACCAACAATCCACCTCCAGTCGAGATCAGCTGGCCGTGCCAGAATCGAATCCTTCCAGTCCACGCCATTCAGGGCCCACGCAAGGCAAGCCACTGTTAGGATCAGCTTAATCAGAAAGAACAGCGCCTTCTTCACTGCATCCCCCCTTCCCCAAGCATCCTGCCGACATGCCGGACGCCCTCAGTCTGATCACGTCGGTCGGCTTCCATGAACGTTCGAAGACTCAGCTCGCACCACCGTTCGCTTCGATCGCCTTGGCGATCGTTTCAACACTCTGCAACACATCCTTTGCCTTCTCGGCATCGGTAATCTTGAGACCGAAAGTCTTTTCGATCGCGACCACCAACTGAAGCGCATCGACGGAATCCAAACCCAAACCACCTGCTCCAAAAATCGGAGTCTGGTCCTCGATCTCTGAAACCTCAAAATCGAGCATCAGTTCCTCGATCATCATTTCCTTGATCTGTTGTCGCAATTCGGGGCCTTGAGCCATGGTCTCAATATCGGTTTAGAAGATTCCTCCGTCGATCTTCAGGGCGGACCCTGTGACGTAGCCCGCATCCTGACAAGCGAGAAACCCGACCGCCACAGCGACCTCTTCAGGCCTGCCAAACCGGCGCATCGGGATTCCCATTTTTGCCCGTTTCGCCGCATCCGCATCCATGTGGGAGAGCGCCTCGGTCTCGATGTAACCCGGAAGAATGGAATTCACCGTAATCCCCGCCCGGGCCACCTCCTTGGCAAGCGTCTGGGAAAGCGCCACCACCCCGGCCTTGGCCGCGGCATAATTGGTCTGGCCCAGCGGCGGCAGCACCGCACTGAGCGAAGCGATGTTGATGATCCGGCCGAACTTCTGACTCATCATCGGACGAATCACCGCCCGGCAGCCGAGGAAGACCGAATCCAGATTTGAAGACACGACCGACGACCAGGCGTCATCGCTCATCGTCGCCAAGAGGGCATCCTGGTGCACGCCGGCATTGTTCACCAACACATCGATCCGGCCGTCCGTCTCCGTGATGGTCGCCACGGCCTTTTCCCACGCCTCCTTTGAAGTCACCTCCAGATCCACGACCCGGCAGCGGCCTTCGAATTCCGCCGCCAGTGCCTCAGCCCTGCTGCGGTTCGCCCGCACCCCCAACCAAACCCGATCGTCCGGGAATTTCTCCAGAAAGTAGCGACCAATCCCCAACCCAAGTCCTCCATTTCCTCCCGTGATCAAAATGCTGCGCACAGCCAGATAGTGGCGGATCCTCGTGAACGCGCAACCCGCGAACTTGCGCTTCTCCTTTCCCCCAGTCCTCGAAGGCTAGACCTGCTGGCGACTGACCGCCCCGAACACCCGCGCCGCGACATCCTCCGGAGGCCCGACATTCTCCACAATAGTCACGTCATCACCTTCCTCCAGGATCGCCAGTTGGGAGTCCAACAAGGACGATGGCATGTAGTGCTCCCCATTCTGGGACCGCTCCTCCATCCGCAGCCGAATCTCCTCACTGTCCGCCTTCAGGAGTACGAAGTTCAGTCCACCGCACAACTCACGCAGGCGGTCGCGATAGGCCTTCTTCAGAGCAGAGCAGGCCAGCACGGTCGGCCTCTCCCGTTCCGCAAGCGACTTTCCCAGCGCGCTCAACCAGTCGACCCGGTCGCCATCGTCGAGCGGCTGCCCGGATGCCATCTTCTCGACCGCCGCCTTCGAGTGAAAGTCATCCGCATCGACAAACTCGCCATCCAACAAGTGAGCAAGCTCCAGGCCGATCGTGGTCTTCCCGCTGCCCGAGACACCTGCGACAACGATCTTCTTACAGTGGGTCGGCACCGATTGCATTGATTTGAAAAATCTCCTGTTGCTCCGAATCAGACAAGCCTGAAACCAGCGAACTCACATTTTTTGCCCGATCCCGACGGCCACTACGTAAATGACCCTACGACCAAGTGAAGCATGATCCCGGACTCGGTCGCCCCTTGCTTCACTCAATTCATCACCAGCGTTTCCAACACCAGGCAGAGTGGCTGCAGCTTCTATCAGGCCGATTCGAGAATGATGTTTCCGTATGGAGTGGCATCGCCGGTGCGAATCAGGCCGATCGCTGAAGGCACCAACTTCTTCAGATCATTGTGCGCAAGACGGGTCACACTGATCTCGGGGATGTCGGCAAAGGAATCGTCAAATGCCTTGATGACCGCGCTGGAATTCACCCCGAGAAATTCTTCCGCCTGCCAGATCTTTCCAATCTTGAAGTTGGGTTTCAGAATCTCGAGCACGTCGAGCACCGTCGGGATGTTGTGGGTCAGGGAGATATCGACCGTCTCGATCTGCGGCCAGAAGGGGAATGCCCAGTCCGAAATCACCAGGGTGTTGGTGTGGCGGACGCGCGCCACCAGATCGAGGACGTGAGGATTCAGAATACCGTTCTTAAGCATGGCTGACAGCCGTCCTACAGCATAGTCTCTCGCTGTCATTTCAAAACTTCTCTATTCTCCCCCCGACTTGACCCATGAAGCAACTCAGCAACAAAATCGTTAAAGAACTCGAGGGAGAAATCCTTGCGGGGAGACTACCTTCAGGCGAACGCCTCCCCTCCGAGGAGAAGCTCTGCGGTCGCTTCGAGGCAAGCCGAACGGTCATCCGGGAGGCCATTCAGCAACTCCGCGGAAGAGGCCTGCTCCGGAGTGAAAAAGGCTCGGGAACCTACATCGCCGCCCCCAGCCTCGAGTCACTGGGCAGTGCCGTGGAGACCTACTCCGCCCTGATTGAGGAAGCCGGCTTCCTCGACCTCATCGACTTCCGCATCCTGATCGAATCGGAATGCGCCAAGCTCGCCGCAGAGCGTGCAGGGGAACGCGTCATTTCCAATCTCCGCCGGATCATCGAAAACATGGAGAAGGCACGCGGCTCGAGAACCCGGTTCAGTGAGACCGACATCGCCTTCCACCTGACGATTGCCAAGGCCTCGGGAAACGAAATCTACGCCATCCTGCTCGCTGCGCTCGAAAAACGCTGCATCGACTACGCCCAAACCAACCGAGGACACGACGACTGGTATGACATCGTCATCGACCAGCATCGGGACATCCTCGTTGCCATCGAGTCCGGCCATCCACAAGTGGCATCCGATGCGATGCGCAAACACCTGCTTTCGTCCCGGAGACACTTCGTGGATTTGAAAGGCTGAATGCGGTCACTCCTCCTGCCAGCCGGCTTTGTTTTTGCCGAAGCGATTTCGTCAACCCGACCGCCTCCGGTTGGAGATCCCTTGCCACGCCCGAGGTGCTTGAATTTCCGGGTTTGAGAACAGGAGAGCGTTTACTCCTTCAGCTCGATCCTGATCTTTCCAGGTTCGATCTTGATCGAGTTCACCCCAGCGAGCTTGCCACCCTTTCCGCCGATTACCTCGCCGAGCAGATTGCGGCCCTTGAGGCCACCCAGCCAGTCGTTGGGCATCGAGACACCCCATACCG
>NZ_JBATWY010000128.1:0-5795 GCF_049672945.1 Haloferula sp.
CAAACGCCACCGCGTCCGCACCAAACCCATCTCCGTCATCCATAGTAATTACGAAACCACCATCGAGGACCACCCAAAAACTCAACCTCAAGAAACTTTGCGTCCTTCGCGTCTTGGCGTTTCAAAAAACCCGGAGCCGAAGTCCTACCTCCGCCTCGGTCTCCACCGCCTCAAAGGCCTCAAAAAAGCCACCGCCCAGCGCATCATCACCGAACGTAATAATCAGCCCTTCGAATCCCTCCCCGACTTCCTCCGCCGCGTCCAACCCAACGACAAGGAACGCCGTCTCCTCGCCGCCTCTGGCGCCCTCAACCCCCTCCCCGAAGTCGAGCACCGCCGCCACGCCCTCTGGCAATCCGAACTCCCCCTCTTCGACGACCTCTTTTCAAGGAGCGCGGGCGTCCCGCCCGTTTCACAAGCCAAGCTCTCCGACCCCCGTCGCGAAGCGACACCTCCCAACACTGATCACTGTTCACTCGGCACTCGGCACTCCCCTTTAGGGGTCATGTCCCCCACCGAACGCCTCGCCACCGACCTCGCCCTCACCGGCTCCACCACCGGCCCCCACCCCATGGCCCTATGGAGAAGGAGTTTGCAACTCCTTCCATCACCCCCCGGCGCGAAGCGCCGCATCTCACCACTGCTCACTGCTCACTGCTCACTGATCACTCCCCCCTACCGTGCCAGCGACCTCCCCTCCCTAAACCACGGCGTCCCCATAACAATCGCCGGCATGGTCATCTGCCGCCAACGCCCCTCCACCGCCAAAGGCCACTGCTTCATCAGCCTCGAAGACGAAACCGGCATCGCCAACCTCTTCGTCCCGCGCGACACCTTCCACCAGTACAAACTCCTCATCACCACCGAGCCCTTCCTCCTCATCGAAGGCCGCCTCCAAATCTCCGAAGGCGGCCAACCCACCGTCTACACCACCGCCCTATTCCCGCTCCCCGGCATCGACAGCAGCCACACCGCCGGCTCCCACGACTTTCACTAGGGAACGGCGACACTCGTTCGCCCATCATTCAGGACCGACCCGAATGGCACTGACCCGAATGGCGCGCAGTTGAAGCCAAGCAGGGAGGAACCGAACCACAGATCGCTCGGACGGAATCAACCACCTCGACGTCATCGAGGAGCACCTGATCCGCACCGGCAACCACCAATTGGGGGATCAACTCGCTGCGACGTACTAGATTAATCGTACGAACTCCGCGCGATCCTGCCTGCAAGGCCTTCGCCGGGCAACTCCGGGTAAAGTGCACGAAGCCAATCGTCTCGATGAGGGATTTCCTGATGCGGCCACCAATTCATCAGGAAACTCTAATCCTGCGCCCACCCGAAATCTAATCCCGGCGTGGCACCTTGGCGTCGTATGAAATCAATCATGATCCTCGTGTCGTCCGTCGTTCTCACCCTTGGAGCCAATGCTACGACCCCGCCTGCTGCCGCTTCGACCAAAACCCTCGCCAACCTCTCCTCGGCTTGGCAGGGAGAATCCAATGCCAAGCTTCGCTACCAAGTCTTTGCCGATTCGACTCCGCCATGCCACGGCGATCGAGGATGAATGGGATGGCTGCATGGACTCCCCGAGTGCAAGCGACGGATGACCTACGGATCAGGACGAAATTCATAGCTTTCAGGATGCTGCTGGCAGTAAGTGCACCATGTGATCGGGCCCCACCCAATTCCGAAGGTCGGGAGGCAACAACATGGGCGAATCGTGGTCGATATTGACGAACTTGGCTGCCATGCCCAGAGCGTAGCAGCCGCTATCCAATTCATCACTGGTCTAAGTCCGACAGGCTGCTAGACTGCACACCGCCGTGATATTCAGATTCGCCCTCAAGACCCTCTTCGTCCTCCCGAGCCTCGCTGGCGGTGCCGTCATGCTCAATCAGGTCGAGACCTTCGACAACCCGACGGATTGGACCAGCGGCTCAAGAAACCCAACGCCCCCCATCATTCGGCCAAGCACTGGTCCAAATGGCAGTGGCGATTCGGCGCTCCAGATCTCGAGTTCCGTCGGCAACGGTCCCGGTTCGCGATTGATCTCCTTCAACCAGGGAGACTGGTCCGGCAACTACTCCGGCCAAGGCATTACCGGGCTCAGCATGGATCTGAGAAACACTGGTGCGAGCAACCTTTTCGTCCGAATCGCGGTCAATGGACCGGGCGGCTGGTTCGTAACCGACGGCCAAGCTGTCAACTCGGGTCTTGGCTACGCGACCTTCCTTTTTGGAATTGAGCCAGCCCAACTCAACCCCGCCGCTACCCGCGTCACCCTCGGCGACGACGCGGGAGCCACCCTCGCTGACGTCTCAGAAATCCGGATTCTCCACAGTTTCGCCAATTCAAGCGCCCTCGGCGAAGTCGCCAATGCGAGCCTCCGAGTGGACAATATCACGGCCGTCCCCGAGCCAGGAGTCGGACTCTTAGCCGGCCTCTCATTGCTTTTTTTAAGATTTCGGAAACGTTAGATTGCCAAAACAATCAACTTTTGCAAATTTCCGGGCCTCATGTCCCGCGGTCTCCTAATTCTCATAGGGGCTGCGGTGTTCTGTGACTCCCCCCGCACATTCGCCGCGGTTCAAAGTAATACAGTCTGGCAACTTGGTCTCGATGATGGATCGCGCTCACTTTTCGGGGGCGAAAACTACCGTTCCAACGATCCCGAAGAAGCATCGACCTCCAAAGACGACGACTACTTCCTCGCCGGGGACTATCCCTCGCCGATCGGTTTGTTGGTCGAAGACGAGGAGTTGAACCATTTCGAGCGAGCGATCACTCAGAGCGATCCCAGAAACCGGATCCATTTCCCTCTCGATCAAGCGACCGCCTCAAGCGAGTCGCTTCTCACCCTAACGGTCGACCTGATTCAAGGAGGTGCCTGGACCGGTGTCAGCCAGCCCGGCTTCGGTCGCCACGACATCATGATCCGCTTCAATGGGCAGATCATCGAAACCCGTGACGCCCTCAGCTTCGACACCACCATCAGGATCTCCATGCCGGCGACATCGTTCGGTGCGATCACGGGAAACAACGTTCTTGAGATCGAGCGCACCGGAGGATCCGAGGGAGGCTACATTCAATTCGATTACCTCAAGCTTGAGGCCGACACCGATGGCTTGGCAGATGGCGACAACGACAACATCCCGCGATGGTATGAGGAAACCTATGGTCTTGATGATGGCGACCCCTCCGATGCGGACCTGAACAGCGATGGAGACTCCCTTGATAACCTGGCTGAATTTCTCGCCGGCACCAATCCCACCGATCCCGACACCGACAATGATGGAATCGAAGACGGAGCAGAAACGATCAGCGATCCTCTCAAATACGATACCGATGGTGATGGTCTCAGTGACGGCGATGAAGCCACTTCCGACCCACGTCTGATAGATACGGATTCCGACACATTTCCTGACAACATTGAACGGGAGCAAGGAACCGATCCAAACTCAGCCAGTTCCACACCCTTTCCCTTCGCCGGCGTTATCGGACTGCAATTCGTCTCGGAACGAAAAGAGGACTCACCCCTCCAGCCGCATGACCCGGCCGGCCTATTCCGCTTTCCGCACTGGAATGCCAGCGACGGCCAGCCCCGCTGGCATGTCAGCAACGACGCCCTGACAGGATCGCTTTCCGGACTCAAGAACTGCCGGGGACAAGCAACCACCGTCTCTGCCGACTGGTCGTTTCGTTACGCCACCTCGGGAAACCACAAGGGGAATTCCAACGAACGGCTCCTCAACGGAATGATCTGCGGCGACAACTACACCGGCGGCAAGGTCCCCGTGACGCTCAACCTCAGCGGCATCCCCTACAGCAATTACGATCTGATTGCCTACATTGGAGACCAGAACCCCGACGCCCGCTCAAGCGTCGAACTGATCGGCAGCCCATCATCAAAACGCTATTACCTCAGCGATTCATCACCTCCTTTTCAGGAATGGAAAGAAGTCACCGCGACCAACATCAGCGACATCTCGAAAGGCAACTACGTCCGCTACCGAAATCTAACAGGCGACAAGCAGTCGATTCTTGTCGACCAGATCGACAACGACCGCGTGGCACTTCACGGAATTCAAATCATCGACATGTCGACTGATGCCGATAGCGACAACATTCCCGATGCGATCGAGATCGAACACGGTATGAACCCCGCGCTCAACGATGCAGCGGCCGATCTCGACGACGATGGATTGAACAACGCCGCTGAACTGGTACTCGGAACCGATCCAGCGGACCCCGACACCGACCGAGATGGCCTCAGGGACGGCGAGGAAGCGGCCCACCATGCCAACCCGCTGAATCCCGATACCGATGGAGACAGCATCGCCGATGGCGACGAAATCAACGGCTCCCCCTTCCCGTCTCTTGCCAACCTCGCAAACAGTGATGGCGACAGCTTCACCGACGATGCCGAAGTCCGCGCGGGTTCCGACCCCATGGACAGCTCGAGCGTGCCTCCTCCGGTGCCGAGTTACAGCGCCTTGGAGAAAACGTGGACCTGGAGAATCGACGACCTTCGCATCCGTTGGAATCACTCCCAGGCGATGCTCGGGGCTCTTACCAATAATGACACCATGCTCGTGGACATGGCCGTCGAACTGGACGACGGCGGTTGGAGCAGTCGTCTCTCCATGGGGCTCTTCTATCGAGAAGGCAGCATCAACCATCTTTTCCGCTGCAACAATGAAGTCTTTCATCGCGAAGACCGACCCACCTCTTCCCTTTACAGCCGGGGGTCGACCGATATCCGTCAAGCGCTTGGCTTCAGCGGCGTGGGCGACGCCGACGTTTCCTATCCCTTGCGCTTCGAGTTCGTTGCCAGCCGCCCCACCACCTTCGGCAACAGCTGGAGCATCACCTTTACCATCGCGGACATGCGTGACCCGCTCAATCCGGTCGTCATTGCCACCAGCAATTGGGAAAACTGCCCTTCAGTCGGCACCGACCTGATGAACGGCAGAACCCAATGGACCGATACCAGCGGCAACCCGGACCAGATCAGCTACGACCTGAAACCCGGCGTCCACGCGTTCATTTCCAGACAGGAAATCGGCGCGCTCGACACCGACCGCGACGGCATGCCGGATGCTTGGGAGAGCCTCTATCTCTTCGACATCAACAACCCCGCAGATGCCGCACTCAATGCGGACTCGGACTCACTCACCAACCTTCAGGAGTTCCTCGCCGGCAGCAACCCACGCCTCGCAGATACCGATGGCGATGGTGCCAACGACGATGTCGAATTCGCCCATGGAACCTCGCCGAGCAAGAGCAGTTCCTATCCCCAATGGATCAACTTCAGCGGTCTGCCTGACGACCTCAATGGCGACGGCATGTCGGACGCTTGGACGATCTGGGCCGGAGGAAAAGCGCGCGCTCCCTTTGCCGATGACGATGGCGATGGCATGAGCAATCAGCAGGAAAGCGAAGCCGGCACGGACCCGGATGATCCCGACTCGGTGCTGAAACTTGAGCTCACGCCAAGTGGCAACCATCTCGTCCTCCAGTGGACGGATCTTCCTTTCAAAGCTCACTGGGCCGAAAAGTCCGACCTTCGCTCAGGCTGGTCTCCGCTCGAAAATGCCACACCACCTTCAATCACACGGGGCCGGCGCAAGGTCACCATCCTCGACGAACTCAGCAACACCACCGGCTCCAACTTTTTCCGCACCAACGTGGGTGCGATCGACACGGATGGCGATGGTGTCGAGGACTGGGTGGAGGAAAACGTATTGGACTCATCGAGCCAGCATGCCAACTCCCTCGGACAGCCCTTGGTC
>NZ_JBATWY010000129.1:0-48490 GCF_049672945.1 Haloferula sp.
GGCGCTGCCCGGCGTGACCGATCCGGAAGTGATCGCCTCACTGACCCCGGCGCGGATCGCCGCCGCCCGAGCCCGGAAAAAGGCCGCCGCCTGAACCTGTCAAGAGGGGGGCGTTTACCCCGCTTACATTCCACGGACAGCCATGCACTGAGAAATGCGTCACGTCGTGACGCAAGAATTCGCAGGACCCGTCAAACTCAGACAAGTTCTCCAGATTCTGGCGAGGCGAATCCGAAATCCAATCACTTACTACGATAGTCGCCGTATTAAGCAGCCTATCTCAAGGAGTGGCCTCAATCCGATAAACAAAAACCTCACCGGACGTCAACGAACCCAGATCGATTTCCGTCGTCCTGACCGTCTTGTTTCCACTCCAGTTCTGCTCCGCAATCTTGCAGCGCCCCCGCCGCCCACCCTCAATGACCACCGAGGTGTGCGCAGGACCAGTCTTGCCATAGCCAGAGATCGCTGCGGTACGAAACTCCACCACATCCCCCGGCTCAATCTGCTCTTTTTCAAAGTTCACCAGTCGACCCCACACTCGCGATTCTCCTGCAGGCCGTTTTGCCCCAGCTGCCTTGAATGCCTCATCGGCCAAGGTCCAACACTCGCCATTGCCAACCTTCTGCTTGAGATTCGATTCACAAAACGCCACCACCTTGGCACGCTGCTCGACCGCCAGCATCTGAGCTTCCTCAATCGCCTTCCGTTCGGCCTCATTCGATTCCTTCTCCGCCGCCCACTCGGCCACAAAATCGCGATCTTCCTCGCTCAAGGTTTCGATCTTGATCGGCACCTCTTTTCGATTCGGCAATTTAACGATGATTCGCTCCTCCGAGACCGAGACCAACTCCGCCTCCAGCGTCCGCCCCTGCACATCGGTGAACACGCGTGCCTCCAGAGGGCCGGATAATGCGGACAAAAAACCTACCAGACTAAACACAAAAAATCGACCAACCATGACTGCCTATAACGCCGACATCACCGTCCCGGCCAGCCAAAAAGGGCTCACCGGAACTCTGATGATACGAGCGAAGCCTCAGTGACGAGCCTGCAAATCGCACTCAACCTAAAAGGCGTCGGACCTTGGTTCGCATCCAAACGTGCGTCTCCCGGCACTTGGTTTCGGGGCCACAACACCCAACATCAAGGCGCCATTTTTCTAGAATGGAATCATCGTGAAAACCAAAGATGCAGAAAACCTAGCCTGATCACTATCTGCACCCCCGTCCCATCGGGACGATCCATGATAGCCGTGGACTTCAGTCCACGGAGCATGGGCGCGAAATGAAGGCGTCACGTAGTGACGGCTCATTTGGGGAGACCTCGCCTACCTCATTGATGCCTCACTACGCGACGCTCCTTTCTACTACCCTCAAACCCGGGGACTGAAGTCCCCGGCTATCATGATTCGCCCTCACAGGGCGAACGACAGGCATCACCCATCTCCCATCTCCCGAAAAAAAGCCCGCCGGAGATCTCCGGCGGGCTTCTTGGAAAACTCAGAGTCTCAACCAGCGATCAACGCTGCTTGAACTTGCTCGTGCCGTAGACCGCGTCGTTGCCGAGCTCTTCCTCGATACGGAGCAACTGGTTGTACTTCGCGATCCGGTCGGAACGGCTCATCGAACCGGTCTTGATCTGACCGCAGTTCGTTGCGACGGCGATGTCGGCAATGGTGTTGTCCTCGGTTTCACCAGAACGGTGGCTGAGCACAGCGGTGTAGCTGTTTTCCTTGGCGAGCTCCACGGCATCGAATGTCTCGGTCAATGAACCGATCTGGTTCACCTTGACGAGAATCGAGTTGGCCACGCCGAGGTCGATGCCCTTCTGAAGGAAATCGACGTTGGTGACGAAAAGGTCATCGCCGACCAGTTGGACCTTGTCGCCGATCTTGTCGGTGAGCGCCTTCCAGCCATCCCAGTCGTTCTCATCGCAGCCGTCTTCGATCGAGTCGATCGGATACTTTTCGGTGAGCTCGGCAAGGTAGGCCGCCTGCTCTTCGGAACCGCGCTTGGCACCCTTGTCCCCTTCAAACTTGGCGTAGTTGTAGACGCCATCTTCGAAGAATTCGGAAGCCGCACAGTCGAGTGCGAAAGTGATATCCTCACCGACCTTGTAGCCAGCTTTCTCGACGGCTGAGGAGATCGTATCGAGCGCATCCTCGGTGCCTGTGAAGGTCGGAGCGAATCCGCCTTCATCACCAACGGCGGTGGAAAGTCCGCGGTCGTGCAACACCTTCTTGAGGCTGTGGAAACACTCGGCGCCCATGCGGATCGCTTCGCTGAAAGTCGGAGCACCGACGGGGCGGATCATGAATTCCTGGAAGGCGATCGGCGCGTCGGAGTGCGAACCGCCGTTGATGATGTTCATCATCGGCACGGGCAGCACCTTGGCATTCGGTCCGCCGAGGTATTTGTAAAGTGGGATGCCGAGCTGGATCGCTGCGGCCTTGGCCACTGCCATCGAAACGCCGAGGATGGCGTTGGCACCGATGTCCTTTTTGTTCTTGGTGCCGTCGATCGCGATCATCGCGGCGTCGATCGAGGCCTGATCGATGGCATTCATGCCGCAAAGCGCGGGCGCGAGCTTGGTGTTGACGTTCTCGACGGCCTTCAGCACGCCTTTGCCTAGGAACACGGACTTGTCGCCATCGCGCAGTTCGTGAGCTTCGTGTTCGCCGGTGGAGGCACCGCTTGGCACGGCAGCACGTCCCAGCGCACCTCCTTCGAGATGCACGTCGACTTCAACAGTAGGATTGCCTCGCGAATCAATGATCTGGCGGGCGCGGATTTCAACAATGGTGGTGTAGTCCATGATTTAGGAATGGTTGGAAGTTCAAGGGTTGAACGGAGTAATCGAATCAATCGTCCAGATGACCAACTGGTCGGTGTCGTGGTCGCGGATTTCGACCTCATCACCGACCACCTGCCCAAACAGCGCGGCTCCGGTCTCGGAGAGATAGGAGACGATGTTCTTCTCGGGATCGGAGTCCCAGGCACCAAGCAGGGTGTGTACCGCCAAGTCGCCTGCCGCATTTTTCACCGTGATGATCGTGCCGATATTGGCAGCGGATGGATCAGCACCCTTGAAGTCGGTGCCACGTGCGAGATCGATTTCTTTCTCCAGGTCGCTCTTGCGGCGCAGCAGGATCTTCTGCATGTCCTTGGAGGCCTTGTATTCGAAGTTCTCTCGAAGATCACCGTAGGAGCGGGCGACCGCGATGTCCTTGGTGTTCTGAGGAATCCGGTTGCGGATCAGGTCGTCGAGTTCGGCCCGTTTGCGTTCGAGGCTTTCCCATGAAACGACAAGTGCTTCTTCGCGCTTCTTGGTCTCGCCGCTGACCAGTTCGCCGGTCTCGGGACGGGCTTTGATCACGCGGGCCATCAGCGACTTGCGGTCCAGTTCGTTGAAAGTCGGGCACTCCATGAGTCGACGACCAAAGTTGCGTGCTTCAGTGGCACCCATCGAGTTGACGATATCGGCAAGCAGCTTCTTGTCGTCGCCCAACTGAGCTTGAAGACGAGTCGTCGTCCTCGGTCCATCCGCCAGGTGGTCGGTTTCGAGCAGGGCGAGAATGGAAGCACCGACGTCTGGTCCGAAGACTTTGGCGGCCATACCATTCCGCTCGCGTGCGACCCAGACCAGGGCATCCGGACCAAGCGAACGACGGGCAAGGGCGGAAGAAAGATGCTCTTCGAGCGCTTTCATTTCCTCCTTCTCGTGGAGAAGCTTCGCAATTTCTGAAACGCCGCGGGAACCAACGCTATCGAAGATCGTGGTCAGCATTTCCACCCAGCGATCCCCGAAGGCTTCAGGGAAGACTTCATAGATGGCACGCTGGCGCGCGGAAGGAAGAGCACCGATCTCGTCTGCCAGTCTTGCCTCCTCTGCGAGCAGGACATTCGCCAGACGCAGCGACTCATCGGCGTGCGCCAAATCGTCGACCGCCTTGATCAGCGCGTCGCGCAGGGAGAGCAACTCGATGGCAGGGCCAAGATGGATGCGTGTGCCCTTCTTCGCCGTTTCATCGATCTCGGCGAGAATGCGCTTCAGCGACTCGAGGTCGTCCTTGAAGAGACTGACGTCCGAGGTGATCGCCTCGAGCGCCTTCGACATCCCTTTCAGATCTCGCGCGGCTTCGAAGTCGGCGAGCAAGGCCTGAGCTGGTGTCATATCGCCATCGCGGAGCGTCAGCGCTTCGGTCCGACGGGCAGGCACGACGACCCTCTTGCTTTCACGCAGGGCACGCTTGGTGGCTTCCCACCATTTTTTGAAGGCCTTGGCTTCGACCACGGCTCCGGAAATTTCCACCTCGAGGGCGTCGACCGTCATTGAGCCTCCGTGACTTTCGAGAAGCAGCACGACCAAGCCCACAGGATCGGACTTGGCGAGTTCCCGGAGTGACTCGAGTTCCTCGACCTTGCGGGCGCGGAAGTCGTCGTCTTCGAGGGATTCGGTTTTCTGCATCGCAAACTGGAGGTCCATGACCTGCCCGCTGCTTTGCTCGAAATCGATCGTCACTTTCTTCGTCGCCAGATCCCAGGAAATCACTTTTCCCGCTCCCCATGACTTGTGGAGGAGAAAGCTGCCAGGGGCGACTTTGTCCAGACGTTCGGCTACGGCTTCATTGATTCTCTCTGCTTCAAGCAGTTTTTGCAGGTCTGGATGCATCGCGAAGGGGAAATTGCGAACGACCGCCCAAAAACGCAAGGCCCATCCGGACGTTTTTCAAACGATCCTGTCAGCGCTCGCTTGAATCAGCGGGCATTACGACCCGTGGACGGGGTCGGCGCGGGGCCCAATTCGGATTCTTTGCCTTGTACAGACTCCGAAACATGGCCCCGATCGAGCATGACCAATCGTCAGGCGCAAGGAACTCACCATCTGCACGCACCGGGCCGTCATAGATCACCTTCATGTCGGCCTCCTGAATGGTCACCCATGCCTCATCTCCTTTATAATACAGCTTTGCCAAGCTCCCATCGGCGCGGGTGATTTCAGCGACACGCTCCTGCGGCGTTACCCTGACCTGCGGCATGCCCGGCACGCCGGTTGGAATGAGAGGCAGCTCCGAGGGCGAGATTCTTGCCGACTTCGGATCATCAGGAGCCTTGCCCAATACCAGCTCCACTTCGAGTGACTCTCCCCCTCGAACCACCGACAACTTCACCGGATCTCCTGCTTTCTTGAGCCTCAACAAGGTCGCGAACTGCGCCTCATTGATCAGCATCTGGTCCTCGAATTTCCACAAAACGTCGTAGCGCTGCAATCCTGCCTTGGACGCCGGACCATCCAAGGCCACCGAGTCGATGAGAAAACCCACACCTTTCGGCACCTCGGGAACCTGGGCCCGCATGCTTTCATCAAGACTGGCCACCACCAATCCGACCCAAGGGATCGAGCCCCAACCAACAGCCACTCCGGGCAAAACAGGTAAGACCGTCGACTTCTTTCCCGCCTCCTCATCGGCGGCCAGCGGCAGAACAAGAAGCGGCATGAGGAGCCACGGGAGAATTGCTCTCATTTCGACACTTAAAAAGAGGTTACCGGCATCAGCACCAGCTCATCACGCGGATGAACGACTCGGACTTCCTGTCCGGACTGCTCATCATGAAAGCGCTCCTCACTGACCACATGTACGTGCCAAGCACGGTGCAAGGTCCCGTCAGCATCGGTCACCAGCGCTTCGTTTTCCTCAGCGGAAACCACGCCTTCCTTGTCTTCAAGCAGCACCACATCCAAAGGCTCCGCAAAAAGACCATCCATCGCCACGACGGGTGCGACTTCTCCAGATGGGATCGACACCGCAATGGCCGCGAACATCACCAGAGCTGCCGCTGCCGCACCTGAGAAATACCGTCCCCACTTCGGCGAGGTCGCCGGACTCCCACCAGCCAGCTCGTCGATGAGTGACTCAAGCGCCAAGGAACCTTCCACACTGAAGGCACTGGGCGTCAGCCGCCGTTCGAGCATGCGTTCAATGGACTCAGGCGTTTCCATATCGTTCCTCCTTCACTTGCCGCATTTCGTTCGCCAATTGCTCCAAAGCATATCGATAGCGGGAAGCCGCCGTGTTCGGCGAAATCGCCAGACTCTCGGAAATCTGAGCAAACGTCAGACCACCCCAAATCTTCATCGTCACCACTTCCCGCAGCTTGTCGCTCAGTCTTTGGACCGCCCTTCGCAAGAGCAAGGCTTCCTCATCCTCCTCCACTGCAGGATCCAGCCAGACATCCTCGAAATCGTTGAGGTAAATAATCGACTCCTCGCGCTTCCGTCGCCGCTTGTCCGATCGGTGGCGGTTCAAGCCACAAAACCGAATCGTCGAAAACACCAAGGGCAGATCAGGAGGACCTCCTCCCTTTTCCTTTTGCAAATTCCAAAGCCGGACAATCGCCTCCTGCACCAGATCCTCGGCATCCTCCCGGCAAGGGGCCCAGCCACGCGCAAACAACAGCAGACGGTGGCCGTTTTCCGACAGCCACTGTTTCCACTCACTCGCGCTTCCTCCCTTCATTCAATGGGAAAATGCCGCCATTTCAGGGATTTGTCTGCAAAATCTTTCTCTTCGCGCTGAACCCCAAGCTCTAAAAAGACTCTGAAAATCAAGGATCATCGACCAATTTATCCCCATTCCACAAAATTTGATGCCAGTCTGACTCGCCAGTTTGCTCACTTCGTGCTTTCCCTCCCCCAGATGCCTCACGAGAAGCAACGCCTGGCCGAAGACCGCGAGCGAACGAAAAACTGGAAACGCTGGGGACCCTACCTCAGCGAACGCCAGTGGGGAACCGTCCGCGAGGATTACTCAGCCAGCGGCTGGAGCTGGGGCGCCTTCCCCCACGACCACGCCCGTCGCCGCGCCTACCGCTGGGGCGAGGACGGCCTCCAAGGCTGGTCCGACCGCAAAGGCCGCCTCTGCTTCGCCCCCGCCCTGTGGAACGGCAAGGACCCGATCCTCAAGGAACGCCTGTTCGGTCTGGGGGGACACGAGGGCAACCACGGCGAAGACGTCAAGGAGTGCTACTACTACCTCGATTCCACCCCCACCCACTCCTACACCAAGGCGCTCTACAAATACCCCCAGGCGGAATACCCCTACATCCACCTCAGGGACGAAAACGCACGCCGCAGCCGCACCGAGCCAGAACTCGAGCTCGCCGACACCGGCATCTTCAGTGAGGGACGCTATTTCGATGTCGTCCAGGAAGTCGCCAAGCGCACTCCTGAAGACATCCTGTGGCGCATCACCATCACCAACCACGGTCCCGATCCCGCCGAAATCCACGTCCTCCCCACCCTCTGGTTCCGCAATGTCTGGGCTTGGGGAAACGAACGTGAGGAACCCCGCGTCAAACCCCACCTCCAGCTCGACGGCCTCCCGGTTCTCGCCAGCCACGAAAAGCTCGGCCACTACCACTTCCACGCCGACTCTCCCGATCTTAAAAAACCCCTACGCTGGTTGTTTACCGAAAACGAGACCCACGCGCCTTCCGTCTTCGGCACCAAGGCCAAAACCCCCTACGCCAAGGATGCCTTCCACCGTTTCCTCATCAACGACGAAAAGGACGCCATCTCGCCCCTCCCCTCAGGAACCAAAACCGCCGCGCTCCTTCACTTCGTCGTCCCTCCCGGTGAATCCGTCACCGTTCGCTGCCGCCTCAATTCCCTGCGCGAAACCAATGACCTCGAAGGCCTCGATCACTTCGAGGAAACCTTCGCCGAGCGCATCGCCGAGGCCGATCTCTTCTACGACGGCATCATCCCCACGGATTCGAAACCCGAAGAGCGACTGATCTTCCGCCAGGGCTACGCCGGACTCCTGTGGACCAAGCAGTTCTACTACTACGTCATCGAAGACTGGCTGAAGGGCGATCGGGACAGCCCGCCTCCCTCCGAGCGCCTTACCGGTCGCAACCACGACTGGAAACACTTCTTTGCTCGCGACATCCTTTCTATGCCCGACAAGTGGGAGTATCCCTGGTTCGCCGCCTGGGACACCGCCTTCCACATGATCCCATTCGCCGCCGTCGATCCCGACTTCGCGAAGAGCCAGCTACTGCTGCTACTACGAGAATGGTACATGCACCCGAACGGCCAGCTCCCGGCCTACGAATGGAATTTTTCCGATGTCAATCCCCCGGTCCACGCCTGGGCCGTGTGGCGGGTCTACAAGATCTCCGACTCGAAAGGCTCGCGTGACCTCGACTTCCTCGAACGCTGCTTCCAGAAGCTGCTGCTCAACTTCACCTGGTGGGTCAACCGCAAGGACGCTGCCGGCAACCATGTCTTCGGTGGCGGCTTCCTCGGACTCGACAACATCGGGGTCTTCGACCGCTCCCACTGCCTACCCGACGGAGCCCAATTGAATCAAGCTGATGGCACGGCGTGGATGGCGTCCTACTGCCTGACGATGCTCGCCATGGCCCTTGAACTCGCGGTCACCAAGCCTGCCTACGAGGACATCGCCTCCAAGTTTTTCGAACACTTCGTCAACATCACCGATGCCATCAACTCACTCGGCGGCACCGGTCTCTGGGACGAAAAGGACGGCTTCTACTATGACCAGCTGATCCTCGACCATGACAAGCCGATCCACCTCAAAACCCGCTCACTCGTTGGCCTGCTCCCGGTGATCGCAGTCACTGTGCTCAAGAAGAAGACCATCGACGCCCTGCCCGGTTTCAGGAAACGGATGGACTGGTTCCTCGTCAATCGACCCGACCTTCTCAAATACATCAGCGTCAGGCGCGTTGATGGTCAGAAAAATCCCCATCGCTGCCTCCTCGCCATTCCCACCGAGGACCGCCTGCGCCGGACCTTCACTCGACTCTTTGATCCCGCTGAATTCCTCTCCGATTATGGCATCCGCTCCTTGAGCAAGATTCATGAAAAGAAGCCCTTCGTCTTCACTCATGGCGACCAGACCAACGATGTCCGCTACTCCCCCGGCGAAGCGGACACCGACATGTTCGGCGGCAACTCAAACTGGCGTGGACCGATCTGGTTCCCGACCAATTTCATGATCATCGAGGCCCTTGAGAGATACTATTACTACTACGGCGATGACCTGAAGTTCGAGTATCCCACCGGTTCCGGCCAATTGCATACTTTACGCGAAATTGCCATCAACCTCTGTGATCGATTGATCTCGCTCTTCCTTCCCGATGAAAATGGCGAGCGTCCCTGCTTTGGCGACGCCAAGCGCTACAGCAAGGTCCCCCACTGGCAGAACCTTCTTCTCTTCCACGAGTACTTCCATGGCGAAACGGGCGAAGGCCTCGGCGCCTCCCACCAGACGGGATGGACCGCACTCGTCGTCCGCCTGATCCGCGAGCGCCGCGAAAAACTCAGGAGCGGCGACTTCACCGAGGATTAGAGTAGAATCGAGCCCGCCGCTCGGATTCCTCACTCACCGCTTGGCGGAGGAAACGGAGAATCACTCACGATCCAGTCCGAGTTCTTCTCGGCAAAGGTATTGAGCACCCACTCACTTGGAATCAGTGCCACCAGATGCCCGTGCGCGTCGCGGACCAAAGTGATCCCCATCGACATTTCCGGCCGGTCGTCCTCATGGGTCTCACCCTCCTTCTTCCTGATCCAACGGGCGATCGACCACGACCCCGACTCGATCCGGGTTTCGGCATCATACTCACCCTGCAAGCGATGCTGCAGCACCTCGAACTGCAAGGGACCCACCGCGCCTAACAGCGGCACGTAGGACCCCGTCGCCTCGATCGGCGTGAACTCCATCACCACCCCCTCCTTGAGCATCTGACTCAGCCCCGCACGGAAGCGCTTGAACTTCGCCGTGCTCGCGTTGTTCAACCACGCAAAACACTCCGGCGCGAAGCGCGGAATCTCATCGAAGCTCAGGCTCTTCCTGGTGGATAGCGTGTCACCGATCAGGAAATCGTGATTGCCCACCAATCCAGCCACATCCCCCGCATAAGCATCGTCCACCGTCTCGCGGTCCTGCGCAAACAGGCGCATCGAATTCGAAAGCCGCACCTTGTCCCCTGTGCGGGTGTGGATCACATTCATGTCCCGTTCGAACTTGCCGCTCACGATCCTTATGAAACTCACTCGGTCGCGGTGCTTCGGATTCATGTTCGCCTGGATCTTGAACACGAAGGCCGAGAACTCGGGAGACTCCGGCTCGATCGTCTTGCCAGCACTGGTGCGTGGCGCCGGTGGCGGCGCCAGTTCGATGAAACGATCCAGTAACAACTGCACCCCGAAGTTGTTCGCGGCACTACCGAAGAACACCGGCGTCAACTCCCCCGCCGCCACCGCCGCCAAATCAAAATCCGCACCCGCTCCATCAAGTAATTCCAACTCCTCGGTGACCTGATCGTAAACATCGGCGTCGAGCTTCTCTCGAACGGCAGGATCACTGATATCACTCACCTCGACCGCCGCCTTGAAGGCACCTTTGGGTGTCCGTTCGAAAAGGTGCACCTGCTTCTTTTCACGATCGTAAACTCCCTTGAAACGAGGCCCATCACCCAGCGGCCAGTTCAGGGGGAAGGCTTGAATCCCAAGCACGTTCTCAAGATCGTCCAGCAGCTCCAACGACGGACGTGCCGGACGGTCCATCTTGTTCATGAAAGTAAAAATCGGCACGCCTCGCTTGCGGCAGACTTCGAAAAGCTTCCGCGTCTGGGCTTCGATCCCCTTGCCCGCATCCACCACCATCACCGCCGCATCCACCGCCGTGAGCACGCGGTAGGTATCCTCCGAGAAATCCTTGTGACCCGGAGTATCCAAAATATTGATCACGCAGTCCTTGTAGTCGAACTGAAGGACCGTCGAACTGATCGAAATCCCCCGCTGCTTCTCAAGCTCCATCCAGTCAGAAGTCGTCGTTCGTTGATCCTTCCGCGCCGTCACGCTGCCGGCCAAATTCAGAGCCCCTCCGTAAAGTAGGAACTTCTCCGTCAGCGTCGTCTTCCCCGCATCCGGGTGGGAGATGATCGCAAACGAACGCCGGCGCGCGACTTCGCGCTTCAATTCGGCAGGAGTAGCAGTCGATTCAGCCATGAGCGGCCCGAGGGCGTAGGCGATGCGCCGCCCCCCTTCAAGGGAAACCCCGAGGAAAGCGGGGATTGCAACGGCAAGGCACGCCGTTTGGACGATCAAACCTACCCGCGGTATCACTCATGCAGCTTCTCCCCCACCCCCGGACATCCGCGGACCTACCCGACCAAGAATCCGCTCCAGCCATTCGCGGTCGACTTCGTCGAAGGCCCCCTTGTCCTCGGAGTCGACATCGAAGACCGCGAGCACCCTGCCTTCGCGATCCCGCACCGGCACACGATCTCACTTTCCGAACGAGCATCGCAGGCAATGTGCCCGGGAAACGCATGCACGTCCTTCACCACCTGCGTTGCTCCCGTCTTCCAAGCCGTGCCGCAGACTCCCCGACCCCACGGGATCCGCCCACATCCCGGCGTCCCCTGATACGGCCCGATCACCAGCGCACTCCCGACCACCCGGTAGAAGCCGGTCCAGAAATAGTGGGGCATCGTTCCGTGCAGCACCGCCACCACGCCAGCCATTCGGGCCAGCGCGTCCGGCTCACCATCCAGCAGCCCGGAAATCCGCAGCTCTGCCTCGCGGTAGAGCCTGCTTTTCTCGCTAGAATCAGGAATCACGCGCCGAATCAAAACCGAGGGCTGACAAACGCGCAATCCTGCATACTTTCAGCGCCGTGAGCTACCAGGTCTTCGCCCGAAAATATCGCCCGAAAACCTTCGATGACGTCCTCGGTCAGGACCACGTCGTTCGAACGCTGAGGAATGCCATCGAACAGAAGCGTCTCGCCCACGCCTACCTTTTCGTTGGCCCGCGCGGCACCGGGAAAACCACCACCGCCCGCATCCTCGCCAAGGCCCTCAATTGTCCGGGCGGACCCATGGCGGACTTCGACCCCGAAAACGACCTCTGCATCGAAATCGCCGAAGGCCGTTCACTCGACGTCCTCGAAATCGACGGCGCCTCGAACAACTCGGTCGATGACATCCGCAGCATCCGCGAAACGGTCAACTTCGCGCCCGCCCGCGGCCAGTTCAAGATCTACTACATCGACGAGGTCCACATGCTCACCAACCAGGCCTTCAACGCCTTGTTGAAGACTCTGGAAGAGCCGCCGGAACACGTGAAGTTCATCTTCGCCACCACCGAGCCGCACAAGATCCTCGCCACCATTCTTTCCCGCTGCCAGCGCTTCGACCTCCGCCCCATCCCTGCGGAAATCATTGCCCAACACATGCTCCACATCGCGGGCAAAGAAGGCATCACCCTCGAAGAGTCCGCCGCCTGGGCCATCGCCAAAGGAGCCGATGGCGGCATGCGCGACGCCCAGTCGATGCTCGATCAACTGGTGGCCTTCTGCGGCGACACCATCCTCGAAGCCAACGTGCTCGATATCTTCGGCTTCACCTCGCGGGAAACGATTGCCTCACTGGTGACTTCGCTGCTCAGCCGGGACACGCCCGCCGCACTGGGACTCGTCCAGCGTGAAGCCGAGGCAGGACGCGAACTCTCCCAGCTCCTCAACGAACTGATCGGCTGCCTTCGCGCCCTGTTGATCGCTGGCCTTGATGCCTCCACTGGTGCCGAAGGAATCCCCGAGGAAACGTGGAAATCGCTCACCGAAGCCGCCTCCGGCTATACTCCGGACCGCATGCTCGCCGTCATCGACGTCTTCGCCGAAACCGAAGGCCGCATGCGTTGGGCAACCAACAAACGACTCCACCTCGAACTCGGCCTGATCAAGGCCATCCAGACGCTGGGCGAAGTCCGCATCTCCGACGTCATCAAAGTCCTCGCCGGAGCCGCCGACCAGTTCCCCTCAAGCAGCGGGGATTTGCCATCCCCGACCCCAGCGGCGGCCAAACCTCAAGAGCCGGCATCATCCCAGCCGGCGCCCAGCAAACCCAAACCTGCGGCTACTCCTGCGCCCCCAAAAGCCGCAGATCCCCAAAAAGAAGCACCCGATATCGACGCCCTCATCGACGCCGCTCCCGATGTTGCCGAGCAACCCGCCGCCCCAATCAAAGCAGAGAGCCCAAAGCCCGAGCCTGAACCCGAAGCGGCCAAGGAACCGGAAGACGATTTCTATCAGGACCCCCTGATCCAGAAAGCTCTCACCATGTTCCAAGCCACTCTAAAATAAATCCCCCAGGCGTCAGCCTTCCATCCGTTTTTACATTGGAAAATTGAGCATTGAAAATTCAGCCACCCAGCTAAGCGAGCCCCAACCATTCAATCCCACCCCACCAACAATCCTATGAACCTCCAGAAAATGATGAAGCAGGCCCAGCAGATGCAAGCCGGCATGCTCGCCAAACAAGAAGAACTCGCTGCCACCGATTTCGAAGCCTCCGTCGGCGGCGGGAAAGTCACCGTCGTCGCCAATGGCGCGGGCGATGTGAAATCCATCACCATCGATCCCGCAGTCGTCGACCCCGAGGATGTCGAATTCCTCCAGGACCTCGTCCTCAAGGGCGTCCAGGAAGCCATCGCCAAAGGCAAGCAAGCAACCGCCGAGGAAATGAAAGGCCTCACCGGCGGCATGGGTCTCCCGGGCATGTAAGAGGCCCAAGAGCACCCATCGTAACGCTGTGATCGCCGCTCCCCGGACGGCCAAATTTCCGCCAGCAGTTCCGCTCCTTCCCCCGATTCGGCATTGGAACATCGATCATCGGAAACTCCGCCCAGGCGGCCCATGCGCACCACTCCCTTCACCCGAAGTTCCGGCTGGCTGCTTGTCGGCCTGTCGCTGGCGCTTCATCTTCTAACAGTCTACGCGTTCGCCCGTCAGCCGGACCGACTGGCCGCCTTCACGGTCATGCCGATTTGGGTTTGGGGCGGCATCGGACTGCTCCTTTCATCCAGCGCATTCTACTTTCTCCGTGCCCCCTTGTCGCTGCTGGTCACCGCCATCTGGGCACTCACCATCCTGCTCGGAGCCGACGAGGCTCGCGTCATCGGCAACCTCGCCACCCCGGCTCCGAAACGCGGCAAACCCGAGCCCATCGACGGCGTCCAACCCATCCGCGTCCTGACCCTCAATACGGCCCTCTTCCGCTTCGGGGATCCTTCCGAAGACATCGCCGCCTGGCAACCCGACATCGTCCTGCTGCAGGAAGCCACCCCATTCCAAGTGAAGAAGATCGCCGACCGACTCTACGGAGGAACCGGTGACTTTCGGGCCTTCGCCCAAAACGGTGTCGTCACCCGCTGGAAAATTCTGAGGGAAGTGCGAAATAGCGACCCGAAGTTCCTCTACTTCAACTACAACGTCACGGTCCAGCCACCCAGCGGACCCACCATCGAAGTCGTCAATCTTCACCTCTCCTCGGCTTCCACCGACCTCCGACTCTGGCAACGCCAGTGCTGGCGGAATCACCAAGCGAACCGCAAACAACGCAAAGTCGAAATCGCCGTCGCCCTCAAGGTCCTCGAAGACACCACCGACTTTCCCTACGGACAAGCCGTGATTCTTGGCGGCGATCTGAACGCCCCGCCCACCGATCCCACTGCCCGGCTTCTGGAACGCGATTTCGATGATGCCTTCAATCGCGCCGGCACCGGCTGGGGCAACACCTTCCAGCGCCGCATCCCGATCCTCAGGCTCGATCAAATCCACACCACCCGCCATTTTACCCCCGTCCGCTGCCGCGCCGTCACCACGCGCCACTCCGACCACCGAATGGTCGTCGCCGACCTGCTGCTGAACTAAGCGAGCGCCCGGACCGCTGACTTCAGTCGGCGCTTCATTCGAAGGTCGGGAAATTTCGTCGCCCATCGTTCCAGCTTTGGGGTACAGGATTCAGGATCCAGGGGTCAGAAAGACAGCAGGCGCTTTCGCGCCCTCTTACTCTTCAGCCTTTCTGCCCTTCTGACCACTGCCCCCTGAATCCCGATCCCCAAAAGCCCGCCCTAACTCTCCGCGGCTCCACTCGATCCCCCATAATCCTTTGCGCCCTTGGCGTCTAGGCGTTTCAATTCCCCCATGCACGAGCCTACCCGCGAATCCCTCGCCGCCGTCCTCGACGAGATCGCCCTGCTCCTCGAAGTCGAGGGTGCCAACCCCTTCAAGACCCGCGCCTACCGCAACGGTGCCGAGATCGTGCGCACCCACGACGAAGACATCCTCGCGCTCGCCAAGGCCAATGAACTCTCGGGCATCAAGGGCATCGGCGAAGCCCTGCAGCAAAAACTCCACGAACTCGCCACCACCGGCAAACTCGAGTTCCACGAAGAACTCCGGGGCAACTACCCCGACTCCTTCTTCGAGCTCTTCGACCTCGAAGGCATCGGCCCGAAAAAGGTCGGTGCCCTCCACAGGGAACTCGGCATCGACTCGATCGCCTCCCTCAAAACCGCCTGCGAGCAGAACAAGGTCGCCGGACTCTCCGGCTTCGGCAAGAAGACCGAGCAAAAGATCCTCGAAGCCATCGCCCGCCGCGACAAGTTCGCCGATCGCTTCCGTCTCGACAACGCCACCATCGCCGCCGAGCAGATCCTGGAAACACTGCGTTCCCACCCCGAAGTACTACGCGCCCAGTATGCCGGATCCCTGCGCAGATCCAAAGAGACCATCGGCGATCTCGACTTCATCGTCGCCACCTCAAAGCCGGCCCAACTGACCGACTTCTTCTCAAAACTCGACATCGCCAGCGACGTCATCGTCCACGGCGACACGAAGTGCTCCATTCGTTTGGACAACGGACTCCAGTGCGACCTCCGCGCTGTCTCCAACGAGCAGTTCCCCTTCGCCCTCCAGTATTTCACCGGCTCAAAGGAACACAACGTCGCCCTTCGCTCCCGCGCCCTCAAGCAAGGCCTCTCCCTCAACGAATACGGCTTCACCGCCGCCGGGAAAAGTACCCAGCACGATCCCATTCCCACCGTCAACGACGAGCGTGACATCTACCGCTGTCTCGGACTCGAATTCATCGAACCCGAACTCCGTGAGAACCGTGGCGAAATCGAAGCCGCCGAGTCCGGTGATCTTCCGAACCTCATCCACTGGGAACACCTGCGCGGCACCTTCCACAACCACACCACCGCCTCCGACGGCAAAGCCACGCTCGAAGAAATGGCCGCAGCCGCCATCGAACTCGGCCTGCGCTACCTCGGCATCGCCGACCACTCGAAATCCTCACCCCAGGCCAATGGCCTCCATCCGGATCGACTGCTCGAACAAGTCGCGGAGATCAGAAAATGGAACGAGCAACGCGGCGACGAACTCCACATCTTTGCCGGCTCCGAAGTCGACATCCTCAAGGACGGCACCCTCGACTTCGACGACGAGATCCTCGCCCAGCTCGACTACAGCGTCGGCTCCGTTCACAACGCCTTTTCCCTCGATGAGGAAACCATGACCAAGCGCATCATCCGGGCCATGGAGAACGAACACCTGACCATGATCGGCCACCTCACCGGCCGCATCCTCCTGCGCCGCGACGCCTACGCCGTGAATCACGAAAAGCTCATCGATGCCGCCGCTGCCACTGGAACCATCATCGAACTCAACTGCAACCCCAAGCGCTTCGACATGGACTGGCGCTGGTGGCACAAGGCCCGCGACAAGGGCGTGCTCTGCTCCATCAACCCCGACGCCCACCACCCGTCTCAATTCCAGTTCCTCCGCCTCGGTGCCCAAGTCGCCCGCAAAGGCTGGCTCCGCAGGCAGGATGTGCTGAACACACGGACGCTGAAGGAAGTCAGAGCGTTTCTATCCCAAACAAAGAGCGAACGTTTTCAGAAAAATCGCTAGCGAGACAACACCACGTTTGCGATACTCGGAACCAAAACCGTTGGTCCGATGCACAAGATCAAAACATTTTCCGGCAACAACGAATCCGAAATCTGGAAGCAGATTGCGGCCGATCTGGGCAGCACCGAAATATTTGACTATCATGCGCAGATAAACCAGGGAGGTCACCAAACCATTCTGATCATTGATATTGATTGGGGCGGCGGCTTTGAAGGCGGCTTTGAATTGACGATTTTCTCCGCCCGTCTAACCAGCAGCAGTGACTACAAATTTGCCATTCATAACGAAGAGTTTATCGACGAGATCGGTAAGTTTTTTGGGATGCAGGATGTGGAATTGGGCTATCCCGAATTCGACAGGAAGGTGGTCGTGAAAACCAATAACGACGAACGGACACGGATGCTTTTTTCCAGCCAGGCGGTTCGGTCATTCATCATTGGATTGGGCACTGATTTCAACATGGGCATTACTGGGAGTGCCCACGATCGAAAACTGGAACTGGCCATTGAAAAAGGAATCACCGACGTGGAAACCTTGCAAAAGATCTATGGCATCTTTTACGATCTTTTGATTCAAATCGATGAACCCGTGTAATTGATTCTGGCGAAGGATTTACCCCTTTTAAAGGGGCAGCTAGTTTCCCCAGAGCATTGGCCTTGCGCAATGGCACTCGGGATTCATCCACTTACCTTGCGTCACGCGAGACCAAGCCCTGACCCGAGGCCTTGCCTATCTCTGGGAAAACAAGCGCACCATCGTCCACCTCGAATCCCCTGAACCCGGCCTCGTCCTCTGGATGAAAATCGCTGCTACCCGTGTCGGCCCGATCCTCCAGGCCTACACGCCCGGCCAGCCTGTTAGAAGAAGCGACGAAAAAGGGCATTTCACCTTCGATGCCCCCTTCCACCATCACCACTTTCGAACCCGGCGCCGTGAAGCCCTCCGCCGACCTGTTAGAGAGCAGCGCCAACCCCAGGACTCAGATCCAGGAATCGAAGAGAACTCAACCAAGGAAAAACCCGATCATCTTAACCACAACCACCAGCACCAGGACAGTCAACCAAATCACTGACACAGCCGTGGTGATGTCCCGCCAACCCTGACCTCTCTCCCTTCTTCGATCGGCCATCTGGACCAAAGACAGCGCCAGAACAGGAGCCGCCAGCAGGATCACTCCCGAATACACTTTTCCCACCAAATCATTCCATCCGATCAGATTCTCAAGGAACGCCGCAATGGCCCCGCCTCCAATTGGCAAGGCCAGCAAGCTCAGGCAGCCCATGGAGGTGCATATCCTCGGGGCTCCTGGCGCTTCAATATCAATCCAATCACCACTGAGGATTCGTTCGAGCAGCTTGGTTTCCCCCTTCCACTCCCAAATCCAGGCCTCCGTCTGCTCGCCTTCCCACTCGTTTCCTTTGTGAATCGAGTTGCCGGAAAAAACAGTAACCCTGGTCCTCCGATACTCCTCCCCTTCGAAGGCATCCAAGTCCCGCAGCTTCTCGTCATCGACCCTCCAAAGCTCCCCGGCAACCATGCCTCCTTCGTCAGAGAGGACAATCGCCGGATACCAATCGACCCGATAGAGAAGCCCTCTAACAAATCCAGGATACATCCACTCCGCACCCTCCATGCGAAACGCGTTCGACGCCCCGCGTCTCAGCGTGCCGTAAACAAAAACCAGATGACCGCCATCAGACATTCACTTCATCCCTGATGCCCAAGTCATCCATCACTTCGCGTCCTTGGCGACTTGGCGTTTCAAATCTTCATCGACCTAACCCCGATACCCGATCTCGTTATCAAGGTAGTTCCGCAATTCATCCATGCCCTCACCCTCTTCGGCGGAAACCGGGATCACTTTGATTTTGGGAAAGCGCTGCTCGAAAATCTTGAGGTTCTCCTCCGCACCTTCGACATCCATTTTATTGGCAATCACCATCCAGGGAAAGGCCGCCAAGTCCTCGTCATACTGTTTCACTTCCGTCCGCAGAATCTGCAGATCGGAAATCGGATCGCGTCCTTCGCTCCCTGCGATATCGACGACGAAAAGCAGCATCCGGCAACGCGTGATGTGCCGCAGGAATTCGTGACCGAGTCCGCGGTTCTCGTGCGCCCCTTCAATCAGCCCCGGAATGTCGGCCAGCGTGCAGCGCCTGAACCCCGGGAACTCGACCACACCCACCACCGGCTTCAGCGTGGTGAAGGGGTAGCTGGCGACCTTGGGATGAGCATGCGAAAGCTTGCTGATCAGCGTCGACTTTCCGGCATTCGGAAAACCCACCAAGCCGGCATCCGCGATGCGCCGCAGTTCGAGATAGTAGACTCCAAAATCCCCTTCGGTTCCAGGAGTGAACTCGGTCGGCGTCTGGTGGGTTGCCGTTTTGAAATGGACGTTGCCCTTGCCTCCGATTCCCCCTTCGCAGAGTCTGAATTCCTGACCTTCCTCGGTCAGATCGGCCACCGGTTCGAGGTCGATGCCCTCTTCGGATCGCTCCATCTCCGCCGCTTCCTGGGGGGTTTTGGCCGTCGAACGATAGACCACGGTTCCTGGCGGCACCTTGCCAATGATGGTCTTGCCACCCTTGCCGGTCTTCTTGTGGCGTCCGCCGGGATTGCCGTTTTCCGCAATCAGTTTCGGATCGAAATGGTACTGCCGAAGGTGATCGGTCGACGAGTCGACCTTGAGGACCACATGGCCGCCATTGCCACCGTCGCCCCCATCCGGACCGCCCCTCGGCACGAACTTCTCCCGACGAAAGGAGGCATGTCCTTTTCCCCCGTCGCCCGCCTTGGCAAAAATCCTGATGTGATCGATAAACATGCTGCTTTCCGTGGATGCTGAGCGCAGCGTGTGGGCTTTTCAACCCTTCCCGTCCAGCGATTTCAGAGGGAATCCTCGCCGCACAAATCCAAGAACTCCTTTCGCAATGGCGGAAGCGGGGTTAGCCTCCCTCAGAAAATGGCAGATTCTCAGATCCAGCTCGAGGGCACCTTGATTCTCGCGGACCCTTCACTACGCGACGGTTTCTTCAACCGCTCGGTGATTCTGTTGGCCAGTCACTCCGCCGATGAGGGGGCCCACGGACTGATCCTCAACCAGCCCACCGGCCACGACGTCGGGGACTTTCTCAAAGACGAGGCCTTTTCCCATCTCGCAAGAATTCCCGTATATGTCGGCGGACCGGTGTCGCGCGAGCAACTGACTTTCTCTGCCTTCTGGTGGAACCCCCACGACGGCCTCCACTGGCAACTGCGCCTGCCCGCGCACGAAGCGATCGAACGATCGAAGCAACCCGGAATCATCGTCCGGGCATTCGTTGGCTACTCCGGCTGGACCGCCGGCCAACTGGAATCCGAACTGCGTCGAGAGTCGTGGATCCCAGCCAAGCCCCATCCCACGCTCTTCGGCAAGGAACACAACGACCGCCTCTGGACCGAGATCCTTGGCGATCTTTCGCCCTATCATCGTATCCTCGCGGAAGCACCAGAGAACCCCGGAAAGAATTAAAAGACGTTCTCCACCCGGTTCACCTTCGGCTTTTCCCCTTCCTGAAGGATCACTTCGATCACGTCAAATCGCCACGGGATATCCCGGGTACCAAGCAGCCGCAGCCATTCATTGGCACCGCGACGAATCAGCTTCCGCTTGGCCCGGTTGACCGCATCGAGTGGCCGACCAAAATCCGTCGAGGTCCGCGTCTTGACCTCGGTGAAAAGCAGCACGGCGCCATCTTTCGCCACAATGTCCACTTCGCCACCCTGAGGTGCCCGGAAGTTGTTGTAGAGAAGTTTCGCGCCGGTCGAGCGCAGCCAGGCCTGCGCAATTTTTTCGCCACGGAGACCAATCTCCGCCGGGGTCACGCGCTGGCCATCAGCTCCGGTCAATTGGCAAGGAGCATTGAGCGACGGGCTGAAACGAGAAACGATGGATGCCACACGGGCCATGACGACGGAGCGCTTCAAGATGCCCCTTCGTACCATAGCCCTTGTGCCGCTCAAAGCCGTAATCCGGAAACTCTTCGGCGTAATCCAGCATCCGCCGGTCACGCGCGACTTTGGCGATGATGCTTGCAGCCGCGATGGATAGCGAAAGTCCGTCCCCCTTCACCACGCCCTTGTGGGAATAGGCAAAGTTCGGCACCGCCAGACCATCGATCAGGCAGTGGTCGACCTCGATACCCAGGCCAGCGACGGCCCGCGCCATCGCCGCATGCGTCGCACGCAGGATGTTGATCCGATCAATCTCTGCGGGTTCGGCGTAAGCCAGCGACCAATGCAGACCGGGCGTCGCCATGAGGGATTCAAAAATCCGCTCGCGCTTGGCGGCACTGAGCTTTTTGGAGTCGTCGAGATCCGCGCAGGAAAAACCGGGAGGCAGCACGACTGCCGCCGCCGACACCGGTCCCGCAAGAGGACCACGACCTGCCTCGTCCACCCCCGCGACCATCTTGAAGCCCCGGGCGTGACAATCAGCTTCGAGGGAAAGGTCAGGCATCGTGCAGAGCTTCTCGGTTGATTTCATCCGCTTCCTCCATCATCCAAGACGCTGGTCGCGAAGGCCACTACGACTACCGTAAGGTGCTTGCTTGGCGAGTAAGAAAAAGGAGGAGGCCCCGTTGGGAACCTCCTCCATCGAATGAGCGGCGGACCGCCTGCCGCACTCAGAATTGACGGAAACGATCGACCATCTGCATCTGCGAGTTGGTCTTCGTGGCAAAAATCTGGGTGGCATAGACCATGCCGTCATCGGCCACGTAGACGCCAATGCCGGTGGCATCCCAGTTCTGCTTGAGGTTGTATGCGTGCGTCTTTGAAGACGTCCATGCATGGGTAAGCTGACTGGGGATGTCGCCCCGAATCACGCCGCCCGCGACGTTCTCAGCGACCGAAGCCATTCCGAACTGGCGCTGGGCGAGAAGCGAGCGTTCTTCGAATCCATAGTGGGAAATGTTGTCAGAACCCAGAGTGAACTTCCCCCGGTTTCTCGCCATAAAGTGGCAATGATCCATGGCCATCCGATCCAGGGCCGCATGGCGGGGAATCTGAGACTTACCGATCGACTGACGATACTGGGTGATCGACTGACGCAACTTCCCGGCGACGGAAGAATCATTGGACGTGGTCGCGGCGGACATCGGGACACGCGTTGTGTCCAGATCAGTCGCGCACGATGCCAAAAGCACCGTGACCCCTGCGACCAATCCATAGAGCAGGCTGGTTGTTTTCATGTGTGTTTGCGTGGGTGAGACAGCAATCGCGAAATACCTTTCAAAGCCTTGAAAGTAAATCTGTTTTTACTATTCTACGCGATGGCGTAGGTGTTCACAATCAGCGACTTCCAACTACATACACCTAAGTTCCAAGTGCTTATGCCGAGCCCCTGAGCGGGCCTCGATTCCCCATCAAGCACCGTCGAGAGAATCCCTCGCGGCTCCCATTTCGAGGCTCAGCGGACCGGCTCTTCCAATTCCAGCAATTCGCTCATCGCCTCGAGGAAAGCCTCGGCCGAACTGCTGGTGCCGTGCATCATGGTCGAATCCTTGACCAAAAGTTTGGGCATTTTTGGCGTTTTGGCGGTCCAGCGCGCGAAGTCGGCAAAATTGGCCGCCAACTGATTCTCAATCCATGGATCCTCGAGCGCGGCTTCCAACTCCTCCTCCGTCACCTGCTGGAGAATGAGCTCGCGCACGAAATCCGGGGTGGCGGGAAAGGCCTCGAAGAGTGCGTTATGGATCGCCTCGAAGGCCTCCGGTTTGATCCTCCAAATCGCCAGTGCCATCCGCGCAATCTCACAAGCCCCACCATGATTGCTCATCGCTGGCGTCATGTTTGGATTGCACGCCCGATCAAGCGGAGTGGGTAGGCAGATCACCGTGACCTGATCCGGATAAGTTGCTTGAAGCGTCTTCAAATCGCCGTGGAGATCGCGGCATGAAGCACAGAGATAGTCGAAATATTCCACCACGACGTGGGGTGCTTCGACCGGCCCAAAGTGGGGAAGCTCTTTGACCGGATAGCTTTTCGCACCACCGAAAAACGAGACGCTTCGAAGGGCCGAATCCGGCGGGGATTGCCCACTCTCGGAGTCCGGACTGAGCGAATTTACCGTAAATACTTCCTCCGTAATAACATGCGTATGAGAATGAGGACCAGCGATTTGACCTAGGATTAAGATCCCCAGAATCATCGCGGATGTTGCCAGCGGAAGACCGGGCTTCGCAAGCTTCGGCTTGAGACCAAAAAGGATCACGAACCCGCTACTCAGGCCGAGCAAATGGCTCGCGAGACACCAAGGACAGAAACTTTTCAGCACCAGAACCTGGAGACCCATGAACCAAACTGCGGCCCCGATCAGAAGCATTGCCATGATGAACAGAGGCGTGCTCCGCGGACGAAAGGTCAGCCCCAGAAGACCCAGATACAGGAAAGAAGAAAGGAGGCTCACCGGCATCAGAAACCACTCGGACCAACGCGAGCCGAGCACGTTGGAGCAGCCACTTCCCGCCCCACAACCGGCGATCGACGAGATCTGACCGCTGAGCTTCAGCCAGGTCAGCCAGACAGACACGAGCAAGCCCAGCGCAGCCAGGATTCGAACGATGATTCGCGGGACTTTCTTCACTGCGCCGAATCAAAGCCGCTAAGCCGCCATGCGCAAGGACCAGATCTTCGTTAAGCCGTCCGCCCGACTGCGAGCGCCGGATCGATCCTCGGGCGGGCTCACCCGATCAAGTCGCCAATCGATCCAAAGTCAGGCGTGAAGAGACGTTTGTACATTCTCGTTGCATAGCCATCGGTCATCCCTGCCAGAAAGTCGCAAACCAATCGGGCACGATCCCACTCGCTCCCTGCCGCTTCGATCCCCGCAGCGGCGTCCTCCGGGAGCAGCTGGAAAAGCTGGCCGTCGACAGCATTGCCACGGACGTAGCGTTCTTCCAAGACCTCCCAGAGACCCCGCAGAAGGAAGCTGCCCTTGTGCTCGAGCTGTTTCAATTGGGGCGAGAGGAAAACCACATCATAGGCCAGCTTCTTGAAGACGGTCGACTCGGCCTTCACCTCGGGATCGACCACCAGTCGAAAACGGTAGCGATTGCTTTCGGCACTCAGAAAATTGACGTCGCTCTCAAGACGGCATGCCCGGATGTATTTCCCGATCCGACTTCCCACAAAGGGATCGACCCGCTGGGTTCGAATCGCCGCCATCAGCTTGCCAAGTGGCGATCCCTCTCCGCACGAAACCCCACTCTTCTCCGCCCACCGCTCAATCTTCTCGATGGTGAGAAAACCCGCCCGAACACTGTCGGAGAGATCGTTGAGCGAGTAAGCGGTGTCATCCGCCCAGTCCATGATCTGACACTCGATCGACTTGAAGGCATCCCGCGCGTCGCCCGGTGCGTACTCCGCTGGAAAGTCATGCCCGCCCATGGCCCAGTCGAGCCATGGATTCTGAAAATCGTAGAGGAAGTGATTCTCCGGGACTTCCTTGTCGACGTACTTTCGTTCGCTCCACAGCGACTTGTACTTGAGCACCGCATCGAGAAAAGCCCGGCTCGGATCCATCCCCGTTCCCTTCACCGAGAAAATCCGTTCGGTCAGGAGCCGCAGCGTTTGCGCATTTCCCTCGAAGCCTCCCCAACCGGCTGTTAGATGATTCAGGGTTCTTTCACCAGCATGCCCGAAAGGCGGATGACCGAGGTCATGAGACAGGCAGGCCGCTTCCACCAGATCCGGATCGATGAAGAAATCATCCGCAAGCAGGTCTCCCTCTGACTTGAGCCAATGGCAAATCGAGCGTCCGATCTGCGCCACTTCCAGCGAGTGGGTCAGGCGTGTCCGGTAGAAATCATACTCGCCACTCCAGAAGACCTGCGTCTTGTTCTGAAGTCGGCGGAAGGCGGGTGTGTGAAGGACGCGGTCCCGATCAATCTGAAACGGAGTTCGAAAGTCGCCATCGCTCTCCTTCCCCGAATGCCGCTCGCTATCAAACTTTCCGTAGAACCCATTCTCCATCGCCCCTCTTGCTTAGCCCGGACCGGGTCGGCCGGGCAAAGCAAATCGGGCGGAAGAAAGAAGCGGCTTTCGGGATGGCATCACGCCACCGATCACTCGGCAGCGACTTCTGGAGAAGCAAAGTCCTTCCTGGTCTTGGGACCTTCAGCACCGGTAATCGCCTGGCCAATCTTGCCGAGACTTTGAAGCTTCCCAAGACGGGAATCCAAACCGACGTCCTCACCCGCGAGTTGATTGATCTCGGCAAGCATGTTCGGATCATCTCCTGGGTCCACCGTCGTCGGATCGACGCCCATCATACGGCTCGCTTCATCGATCTGGTTACCGCGCTGGCCGATTTCTTCCAAAGCTTCGTCGTAGTTCTCCGAGCCCTTGCCCATCATCTTCACGTCCTCGACGCCTTCCTTGAGGCTCACGGTGAGGTGCTCGACTTTGCCACGCAGCGTCGGAGAAACAGTAAACGCCGTCGCGGTGCCACCAAAGAGACCAATCAGCAAAAGATTCACGGCCCAACGGGCACGAGACGCCTTCTTCTTGATGCGACCCTCGCGCTCTTCGAGCAAGGCGCCAAACTCAGGATCCGTCTCGGTCACCGGAGCATGCTCGATTTTGCCAGCTTCAGTCGGCACAGCCGTTTGCTCCGCCGCCGGAGCTTCGGCCATCGGCTGAGCAAGGGAAGCAGCTTTGACAGGTGCGGCGGTCGCGATCGGCGCTTCGGGTTGCTTGAGCGCCTCTTCAAAAATACGGTTAAGTTCTTCTTTGGTAGCCATGGAAATCAACTTACCTTAACTAAGTTCCACTTTGAATTCATTTCCTTTCCGCAATCACGGCTCCGCAATCACGTAATTTCCTTGTCGGAGCCGCGCACATTTTTCCGTAGCCGATCCTGCAGACTGCGTTAGAACTCCCACGCGCATGCTGAACTTCCTTCCTCTTGCCGAGGCCTCCAGCCTGGCGATGTCACCGCTCGTCTACCTCACCCTGATCCTCGCTCTTGGCGTCCTCGCCCAGTGGCTTGCTTGGAAGTTCAGACTCCCCTCCATCCTGCTGCTGCTCGCATTCGGCTTCGGTCTTGGTCAATGGACCGGAGTCAGGATTGATGACTACCTCGCGGCAGGGAGCGGATATGCCAGCCCACTGCTCTCCGCCGTCGGACTCTTCGTCGCGATCATTCTCTTCGAAGGGGGTCTTACCCTGAAGTTTAATGAACTCCGCGTCTCGGGACTTCCCATCCTGCGTCTCTGCACCATCGCTGTCGCGATCTCCATGGCAGCAACGACCCTCTTCATGTGGAAGATCCTTGGCTACGACATCCGCCTCGCCGCACTTACCGGAGCCATTCTAACCGTCACTGGCCCTACCGTCATCGCTCCGCTGCTGCGCCATGTGAACCCGACACGCAAGGTCGCCTCAATCGTCAAGTGGGAGGGCATCGTCGTCGACCCGATCGGTGCCGTGCTCGCGGTGCTCGTTTTCAAGGCGGCGATGGCATCGGATGTCGACGCCGCGTGGGCAAGCTCCGGAATCGCCATCGGCAAGATGCTGCTCGTCGGTGTCCTCGGCGGCTATCTCCTCGGCAAGCTCATCGAGTGGCTGCTCCGCCACCACTTGATCCCCGACTACCTTCAACCCGTCTTCCTGCTCGCCGTCGTTGCGGTGGCCTTCACCGCCTCGAACCAAATCGAGAAGGAAGCCGGACTCGTCACGGTCACTGTCCTTGGCATCGTCCTCGCCAACCAACGTTCGGTCTCGGTTCGCCACATTCTTGAATTCAAGGAGAACCTCCGCACCCTGATCATTTCCTCGCTCTTCATCGTTCTCTCCGGACGCATCGGAATCGAAGATCTGAACAACAGCCTCGGCAAAGGACTCGCTCTGCTGGCTTTCCTGATCCTGATCGGCCGACCGCTCTCGGTCTTCGGCTCACTGATTGGATCGGACAAAACGACAAGGAAGGAGCGCATCTTTCTCGCCTTCCTCGCCCCCCGCGGAATCGTCGCCGCCGCCGTCACCTCGATCTTCGCCCTCGAATTCGAGGCCGCTGCGACCGCCGGCAGTCGCTTCGGAGAACGAGCTGGCCTGATCGCCACCCAAGCCAACGAACTGGTCGCCCTGATCTTCCTGATCATCATCGGCACCGTCGCCATTTACGGACTCGCCGCATCCCCCCTCGCCCGCTTCCTCGGACTGGCCTCGAAAAACTCCACTGGAGTCCTTTTTGCCGGTGCCGATGCCTGGGCACGAGTCGCTGCCAAAGCCCTCCACGATGACGGTCACCGGGTGATGCTGCTCGATACCAATTTCACGAATATCTCAAAGGCCAAAATGCTCGGCCTCGATGCCCACCGCGCCAACATCCTCTCCGAATTTGCTGAAGAAGAACTCGACTTCAACGGACTCGGATCACTGGTCGCCGGAACCCCGAACGACGAAGTCAACTCCATCGCCTCCCAGCGTTTCATCCATCAATTCGGCCGCGCTGGCGTCTGGCAGCTCGCCGCCATTGACCGGGACAAGCACCACAAGACCGCAGCCGCCTCCGACGTCCGCTCCCAGACTTGCTTCAGCGGGGCCCCGAATCACGCCGATCTTCAGCGACTCGTCGCTTCAGGGACTGTGATGAAGAAGTCGAAAATATCGGATATCTTCACCCTCGAGGACTTCTTCCTGACCTACAAGGGCCAGTCCCCGGTGATTCTTTTCCTTTCTGACGAGGCACGCGGCCTCAGACCCGCGCCGACGGAAATTGAAAAAATCGCTCCCGGGACGACGCTCTACTTTCTAGTTGCCGAGATCGATGAGGCCGGTGAAAAAGTCTCCGACAGTCTCTAGTATACACCCTTCATGCTGACTTCCTTGAAACGTCTGTTCTTCTGGCTGTCCGGTGCCGGAACCGAAACCTTGGAGCAGTGCCCGACGTGGGAGCAGCGCAAGTACGTCGCCTTCGGGGCCACCGTTCTCGTCCCCTGCGCTTTCGCCTTCATCGCCTGCGCCTACGCCCTCTCCACCCTCACCGATAATCCCAGGATCATCTACCCGATCGCCGCCGTCTGGTCGCTGATCATCCTGACGATCGACCGCGCACTGCTCGCCGGCTACCGCCCGTTCCAATCATGGTGGCGCAAGCTATCCCAATTCGCACTGCGTCTCTGCGTCGCCATCCTGATGGGCCTGACAATCGCCCACCCCCTCGTCCTCCTTCTTTTCCGGGATACCATCAGCTCCGTGATTGAAGAAGACCGCGCCAAGGAAATCGATCAAGTCCGCGCCGAGTTCACCATCACCAAGGATCGCGCCGGAGTCGAAATCGATGAGCTCGAAAATGCCGTCGCCGGACTGCGCGAGAGTTGGACCGAAACCTTTCAGGCCAAATTCATCATTCAGGATCGCGAAGACGCCGATACCGCCATTCCCGGCCTGACCATCGAGCAGCAAAAGGAACTCGATTCCTCAATTGCCGATGCCACGGCCCCATTCACGGAAAGACTCAAGGTCGTTCAATCGCAGTATGATGAACTCTCGCCCCAATACGCCAAAATCCAAACCGAGCTCGGCTTCTGGCAAACGGAGTACGAACGCGAACTCAACGGCCAACGTTCCGGTCTCGTCGGCGAAGGTCCACGCGCCAAATCCATCAAGGCGGACCAACTCGAGCCACGCCGCACCGAAGCCCAACGCATGGGTGGACTGCTCGAACATCTGACTTCGGAAAAGACCACACTCCAATCTCAGGTCCGGGCCGCCGAACAATCCACCATCGCCGCCTTTGAAACAAAATTGGCGGAAATCGAACTCGCCAACCGTGCCGAAGCCGAACGCGTCGCCTTGCTGAAACGTCAGGTCGAAGAAGATCAGGCCGACGCTTTTGTTACCCAGCAGAACGGCCTTCGTGAAACGATCAAGCTCCAGATCGACACCCGCCTCGAGGAACTCGCACGCAGCCAAGCCGAACTCGCGGATATCGCAAACGAAGAGCGTGGACGAATCACCGCCCTGCAGAACGAACCACGTCGCGACATCCTCACCCAGACCCTCGCCCTCCACCACCTGTTTAAAAACGGCAACGAAGGAGGCCAATTCGCTTTCTACACCTACGTCGTCCTGACCGCGCTGTTCATGCTGGTCGATACCATTCCACTGGTCGTCAAGTTCTTCACCAAATCAGGCCCGTACGACACGCTCCTCGACCGCGACGAAATCGCTTACGAATCCGAGCACCGTGCTTTCCGCACCAGCCACCGCCGTTACATGGACCAACTCGCCGGCGGCAACCTGATCGCCGTCACCCGCAACAAGCGCCTTGAGCACGCCCTCGTCGATGGCGTCGAACACTCTCGCGCCGCCCGCGAGTTCCTCGATTCCATGATCGATATGGAGAAAGCCTTCGAGGAGAAGATGCGCTTCGAACAGGAAGCCGCTGCCCACGCCGGCCCGGAACGACTCGCGGCGCTCGAAGCGATGAAGAAGAGTTTTTACGACGACCTGCATCGGCGCATGGAAGTCTTCTTCACCAGCCAGCATGCGTAGGCACGCCTGGCGAAAATGACTCACAGGAGAATCCCGCAAACAAAGCTTTGCGTCTCCGGCGACTTGGCGGTTCTACTCATGGAGTGCGCAGCTCCTACACTTCCCTCGAAGCTGAACTCCACGATGCCTTCTGGAACGAGGAGGAAACGCCGGAATTGGAATGGCTCGATGCCATCCTTCGTGACCATCCCGGGCGTGCCCTTGAGATCGGCTCGGGGTCAGGTCGCCTACTCTTGCCCCTGATCTCAAAAGGTCACCAAGTGGAGGGCTTGGAATCATCCAGCGACATGCTCCAGCTCTGCCGGCAATCGGCACGCAACTCAGGAAGCGAGGTCATCCTCCACGAGGGCGACATGACAAGTTTCTCATCCATCGACCCCTACCACTCCCTGCTCGTTCCGGCTTTCACCCTGCAACTTGCCAATGACCCGGCAGCCGCCATTGCCAACTTCCACCAGCTCCTCATTCCGGGCGGGCTGCTCTACCTGACCGTGTTCATCCCCTTTGCTGAAATCGACGGGGAGCTCACGGAGAACGAATGGTATCCCGATCATCAAATGACGCTCGCGGATGGAAGAAAGGCCTCCCTGGAGACCCGCTTCAGGATCGAGATCGAAGCCCAAACCCTTCATCGGGAGCATCACTACCGCCTCACTGATGGCGCGAAAACCAAAGAACACTTCTCCAAGCAAAGCGTGCGGTGGTTCACACCCATCCAACTTCGCACTCTCCTGACAAACGCCGGCTTCATCGTCGAAAATGCGGTGGCGGATTTTGATGAGGAACTCCACGTCGACGAGGACTCCCAAATCATCACCATCGTGGCGCGCAAGGTGACCGCGACATCGGAAGATTAAAAAAGCTCAATCAATTCGACTCGGAAGCCTCTTCTTCCCCCTCGGCGACAACCGGCTCAAGCCTGCGGAAGTGAATCTGTCCGACACGGCGTCCGTCGGTACTCGTCACCTTCGCCTCCCAGCCATTGATCTCGATCATCTCGCCAACTTCTGGAAAGCGTCCGAGTTGCTGCGTGATGTAACCACCGATCGTCGTCACCTCACCACTATCCAACTCCAGCGCCTCTTCAACATCGGAGAGATCATTCAAAGTGAGCGAGCCCTCGATCACAAACTCCTCGGAGTTGATTCGAACGAACTCGGGATGCTCATTGTCGAATTCATCCTGAATGTCGCCGACGATCTCTTCGATCACGTTGTCGAGGAACACAATGCCGACGGGTGTGCCGAACTCATCGACAGCTACGGCAAGATGCGCGCGCTCCTGCAGGAAGAACTTCAACAGGGCATCGAGCGGCATCGTATCGGGCACCAACTTGAGTTCGCGCTTGATCCGCATCAAATCCGGATCCGGCTCGCCAACAAGCTTCAGCACATCCTTGATGTGAATCAGCCCGATGTGGTTGTCGAGGTGACCGCCCTTCACCAGTGGAAAGCGGGTGTGCTTGGTGCGCTTGGCCATCTCCAGCGACTTTTCAAAGTCCTCGTCCGCATCGAGCACCACCACATCCTGACGTGGCGTCATCACATCGCGGACCCAGAGTTCATTCAACTCGAGCGCATTGATCGCGATCTCACGCTCCGTGTCGGTCACCTCCATCGCGTCGCCGCTCTCCGTCACCAGCAAGGCCAGTTCCGCAGCCGAGTGGACCCGTTCCCCCTCCGAGATCGGGTCAATCCGGAAGACATGCTTCAAAAGAAAGTTCGCCGTGCCATTCAACACCCGGATCGCCCAGTGAAACGCACGATAAAACACATGCAGCGGCTTCGTCAGTAGCAGCGTCGTCGCCACCGCCTTACGAATCGCGATCGACTTCGGCAAAAGTTCGCCGATCACGACATGAAGGAAGGTGAACGACGCGATTGCCAGCGCGAAGGATATCCAGCGGACGGGCTCAAGCGTCAGCCACAGAAGCTGCACGCTCTCTGGCATGCCAGCCATGAACAGCAAGGGCGAAACCAGAGCCTGAACAAAGGGCTGACCAAGAAATCCCAAGGCCAGCGACGAAATCGTGATCCCGAGCTGATTGGCCGAAATGTAGCCGTCGAGATTCTCCACCACCTTGGTTGCTGTCCTTGTGCTCCCAGGGTTCTCCTTCTCATAGGTTTCCAACTGACTTGGACGGACCCTCACAATCGCGAACTCGGAGGCCACGAAGAAGGCGTTCAGGAGCAGAAAGAAGGCAATCCCCGACAGATAGAGCAAAGTCTTACCCAAACCCGGAAGGTCATGGGCGAGTTCTTCACTGCCGGAGGCAAGCAACCAGATATCCGAAAATACGTTCATCCGACGCTCAGAGCTTCTCGTAAACGCCCGTGTCCCGTTTCTCCATCACAGTGAAACCCGCCTTCTTCGCGTCACTCACCGAGAGCGGCTTCAGAATTTTCGGCGTATTGATCCGCGAGATCACCTTGCGAATAGGGTTACGACACGAAAGGCACTTTTCAAGGGGTGCCCGGTCGATAGGACGCCGGAGCTCAAAGCCCCGGCGGCAAATGCCACACGATCGTTCAGGATCGTCGGCTTGCTCGGAAATGTATTCGTATATCGGCATTTCTCGATGGGAGGACGAGCAGTTTCCGCCTCCCATCAACCAAAGCAGAACTTCGGCTTGTTTACCAGCTCGACTTCGTCACGCCCGGCAACATTCCATGTGAGGCAAGCTCACGGAAGCTGATACGGGAAAGACGGAAACGGCGGATGAAAGCGCGACGGCGACCGGAGTGCGCACAGCGATTCACCAAACGGGTCGGGCTGGCGTCACGCGGGAGCATGGTCAGTCCGATATAATCCTTCTCTGCCTTCAGTTTGTGACGAAGGTCAGCATACTTGGCGACAGTGCGTTTTTTCCGCTCGTTGCGTGCAATCCAGCTTGATTTAGCCATAATTCGGGGCGCGGGAAATACCCCACCACCACAGCGATGCAAGCCCAAACTGCCTCTTTCCCTCACTTATTATCGGTTCCTCCTCAATTGAAGCCCAAAGAGAACCTTAAGAACCCCCAACAATCCCTCTTGAGCCCCCGCCTCATTCGAGCTTTGATCCCCCGCAATGCTCCGGCGCTCGATCCTCCACTCCATCGTTTTCTCCGCCATGGCCATGGCCATGACCTCCTGTGGTGGCGGCGAAACGGGCCGCTACCCCAACGATACTCGTCTCAGCCAACCGACGGCGAACGCTCCAGTCCGCGTCGGAACGATCCCCCGGCAGGCACCCCCGCAAGTCTATGGTGAAAGCGCCATCGTCATTGATGCCTACTCGGGCCGCGTGCTCTACGCCAAGAACGCCGATCAAATCCGTCCGGTGGCCTCGACCCAGAAAATCGTCACGGCACTCACCGTCATCAGTGCCGGAAATGTCAACAAACCGGTAGTGATTCAGTCGAGCGATACCCAGTGTGAGCCTACCAAACTCTACGTCAGCCCGGGTCAAACCTACACCCGGCAGGAACTGATGAAGGCCCTGATGGTCAAAAGCGGCAATGATGTGGCCCGCGCATTGGCTCGCGACGTCGGTGGATCCCAGGAAGGGTTTTCCGCCATGATGAATCGCAAGGCCGCCTCGCTCGGCATGAGAAACTCCCGCTTCATCAATCCGAACGGACTTCCTGCCCAAGGCCAGTATTCCACCGCCCGGGACATCGCGATTGCCTCGCGAGCAGCCTACAATGTCCCGTTGATCCGCTCGTGGGCCGAGACCAAGGCCTACACTTTCCGCTTCTCCAACGGTCGCACCAAACTGCTGACCAACACCAACAAACTCCTGAAGCGTGTCCCCTATTGCGACGGCATGAAAACGGGAACCACCAACGCCGCCGGGCGTTGCCTCGTGGCGACCGGTGAGCTCAATGGACGTGCCGCCATCGTGGTCGTCCTGAAGAGCAACTCGACCCACATCTGGAACGATTCCGAAAAACTCCTCCGCTGGGCTCTCGAACGCCCGGAAGGAGGCTGAATGACATCGCACCACGGGCTTCTGCTTTCCTTTTTATCGACCCATGCAGCCCGACGAAGAACTCCAGCAACTTGCCAAGGATGGTCTTCTGCGAACCCTCCGGCCGCTGGAATCGCCGACCGGTCCCAAGGTTGTTAGAGAGGGTCGCAGCCTGTGGAACTTCGCCTCCAACGACTACCTCGGCCTCGCCAACGATCCCCGTCTGATCGAAGCCTTCAAGGAAGGACTCGACCAGTTCGGTGCCGGATCCGCCGCCTCAAGACTGATCACCGGCACCCTGCCACCCCATGAACATTTCGAACAACAACTGGCGGATGCCAAAGGCACGGAAAGCGCGCTGATGTTTTCCTCAGGCTTCGCCACCGCCCTCGGGTCCATTCCCGCCATCGTCGGAAAAGGTGATCACATCATCGTCGACAAGCTTTCCCACGCCTGTCTGATCGATGGTGCGCGTCTCTCCGGTGCCACACTGAGGGTCTTTCCTCACAATCATGTCGAGCGACTCGCCGAGCTGTTGGTCTCCATCCGCAGCAAGTCGAAGGAGCGGATTCTTATTCTAACCGAGTCCGTCTTCTCGATGGATGGCGATCTTTGCCCGCTCCGTGAAATCGTCGACTTGAAGGACCAACACGACGCCCTGCTTCTTCTCGATGAAGCTCACGGCTTCGGCATCCTCGGACCGACAGGCATGGGGCTCGCCGAAGAACTCGGTCTGCAAGATCGCATCGATTTCCACATGGGCACGCTGAGCAAGGCCGCCGGTCTATCAGGTGCCTACATTGCCTGCTCCGGCATCTGGCGCGATCTCCTGGTGAATCGTGCCCGCTCGTTCATCTATTCCACGGCGCCCCCCCCCGCTCTGGCCCACGCGGCTTCGGCAGCGCTTAAGATCATCCGATCGGCCGATGATCGACGGAAGGCCTTGGAGGAAAACATCCGCCAAATTCAGCCCTCTGCCCGCACCCCGATCATTCCCCTTTTGCTTGGAGACAACGAGGCCGCCCTAAGCGCCTCCGCCCTGCTTGCGGATCAAGGCTTCATTGTTCCGGCGATCCGCTACCCCACGGTGCCACGCGGCACCGCCCGCCTGCGCATCTCCCTCTCCGCCACCCATCCGCCCGCCGCAGTCAGCAAACTTGCCGATGCTCTCCCCCTCCTCGGCTAGGTCGGCTTCGCAGAAAAGGAAAAGGCCACCCCTACGATGGGTGGCCGACGCCGAAAGCAGCTGGAAAAATGGTACGCGCGAGAGGAATCGAACCTCCACGGGATTACTCCCACATGAACCTGAATCATGCGCGTCTACCAATTCCGCCACGCGCGCGTTGACGCCGATTTCTCGGCGGGCCGGGAAAACATCATGAGGACTCCCGCATTGCAACACGAATTCGTGGAAAAATCACACCGCTTGCTGACGCTTTAGCCGTTGCCAAGCCCGGCCACCAACTCTCAATCTGAACTCATGCGCAACCCCGCACCCCTGCTCTTCTCGCTGCTCCTTGCAGCCGCCGCTCTCTTCCTGATCCTGCGCAAGCCCGATCCTGCCCAAGAGCCGTCTCCGAAACCCGCCGCGCCAGCAGCCGCGGTGGAGGAAGCCATCCTGGAAGATCCCGAAGATGACGAAGCGGTCGCAGTCGTCGTGGAACCCCGTCCATGGGCGCACGACAAAAGCGACATCCCCGCCGATCCCAAAGCGATCTTCAAGTCCCTGGAAAACGGCATGCGCTACATCATCCTGCCGAATCCAGAGCCACCTGATCGGGTTTCCCTCCGCCTCCACATCGCCGCCGGCTCACTGATGGAATCCGAGGACCAGCGTGGCCTCGCCCACTTCCTCGAGCACATGGTTTTCAATGGTTCGAAGAACTTCACCCCCGCCGAGCTCATTCCAAGAATGCAGCGTCTCGGAATCGCCTTCGGGGCCCACGTCAATGCCTACACGTCCTTCGACGAAACCGTCTACATGCTCGATCTTCCGGACCTCAGCCCGGAAACAATGAAGCTCGGCTTCACCGTGATGCGTGATTTCACCGATGGTGCCCTGCTCAAGGAAGAGGAAATCGACAACGAACGCGGCGTCATTCTCGCGGAAAAAACCAGCCGTGACTCCGTCGGATACCGTCTGATGCAGAAACAGTTCTCCCAACTTCTCCCCGACTCCCTTTTGATGGAGCGCTTTCCCATTGGTGAAGAGGAAGTCATCCGCACCGCACCTCGCGAACGCTTCGTCGATTTCTATCAGCGCTACTACACGCCGCAGCGGATGACTTTCATCGTCGTCGGTGACATTGATCCCGCCGAAATCGAAGCCCGGATTCGGGAAACCTTCGGGAGCCTCAAAAACCCCGAAAATGCAGGAGGCGATCCCGAGTTGGGCAGCTTGACTCCTGCGGAAGGAATCGAACCCGCCGTCTTTGCCGACGCGGAAGTTGCCGGAACCGATCTCGGCCTGCTGACCGTCTCCGAATACACTCCGAAAACCGACACCACCGAGACCCGGATTTCACGCATTCCTCTCAGCGTCGCCCACTCGATCCTCGGATTAAGATTCGATCGTCTGGCCAAGGAGGAAGACTCCCCCATCCTCGGAGGTTCGGCGAGCCGACAGGATCTCTTCAACTTCGTCGAACTCGGCAGCATCGATATCAGCGTCGCCGATGATCGCTGGCAGGACTCCGTGCCGGTGCTCGAACAGGAGTTTCGACGCGCCTTGGAATACGGCTTCACCGCTGCCGAACTCACCGAAGCCAAGGCCAACCTCCTCAACGCCTACCAGCAAGCCGTGAAGTCCGCCGACACCCGCCGTTCCGACGGACTGGCCACCGCCATCGCACGCTCCCTGAATGACGGCCGGGTGCTGACCACGCCGGAAACCGACCTCGCGATCGTCGAGCAGGGGCTCGAGCAACTGACTGCCGCCGACTGCCACAAGGCATTCACTGACTTCTGGGCGGACCGCGGCATGCACCTGATCCTCACGACAAAGCAGGAACCTCCGGGTGCCGATGAAACCCTCGCCAAGCTCTACGAGGAATCCAGTAATCAGCCGGTGGATCCGCCTAAGAAAGAGGAAGTCATCGACTTCGCCTACACGGATTTAGGAGAGCCGGGCACGGTCGAGCTCCGGGAGGAAATCGAAGACCTCGGCATTACCCGCATGCGCCTTTCGAATGGAGTGGCCGTCAACCTCAAGCCTACCGACTTCGAGAAGAACAGTATTTCCATCAGCATCCGGATCGGACTCGGTCGCCTCAGCATGCCCGAGGGCAAGATCGGTCTGGCGGAATTCGCCACCGCGGTGATCGAAGATGGCGGAATCGGCGAACACAGCGTCGATGACCTGCAGCGGATATTCGCCGGCAGGAACATCGGCTTTGGCTTTCAGGTGGGAGAAGATTCCTTCGGACTGAGCGGGCAAACCACTCCGGAAGATCTGGACCTTCAACTCGAAGCCATGGCCGCCCAAATCCTCTACCCGGGTTACCGTTCCGAGGCGGTCTCCCAGTTCCGCAAGAACATTCCCAATCTTTTCCAGCAACTCAAACACACGGCCGCCGGCCCGATGCAGCAAATGAGCGGCTGGCTCAAGGGAGATGATCCTCGTTTCAGCTTTCCGGAAGACCCCGCGACCCTGCTCGCCTACACCGTGGATGACGTTCAACCATGGCTGGAGGAATCCTTCACCAAGGCACCCATCGAAATCAGTATCGTCGGCGATTTCGAGATCGAAAAAGTCCTACCCGCGCTGCTGCGAACCTTCGGGGCCATTGAGCAACGCACGGAACTGGAAACCCTGCCGGACGACGCCCGCAGCGTCTCGTTTCCGACAGCTCCGCAGACCAAGACCTTCACCTACGAAAGCAAGATCCCCCAAGGCCGGGCCGTGCTCGTCTGGGAAACCGAAGGGCTTCGGAAAAATGAAGTCCACGCCCGCCGCTTGAACATCCTTGGTGAGATCCTCGGTGACCGACTGCGCGAAGAGATTCGCGAAAAGCTCGGGGCTTCCTACAGCCCGCAAGCGGGATTCACCGGCTCGACCGCACTCGACGACTATGCCCACATGATCACGCTCAGCGTCGGCAAGCCCGAGGACGTGGAGCGGCTCGTCGACGTCAGCCAAAGCCTTGCCGCCACCCTCGCGGAAAACGGAGCCACCGCAGATGAACTCGACCGGGCATTAAAGCCGGCCTTGGCGGACATCGACAAATCGCTACGCAACAACACCTACTGGCTGTCGAACGTGCTTTCCGGAAGTCAGGAGGATCCCAGAAAAATCGAGCTCGCACGCAATCGCCGGGCGGACGTCGAGTCGATCACCCTCGAAGAGATCAACGAACTGGCCGCGAGATACCTCAAGCCCGAGAACGCCATCCGCATCGTCATCACATCCGAAGACAACGCTCAGGTGGAGGAATAAGATGCTCTGCCCCTACTGTCAGACCCGCTTGACCGAGACCGTTCAGGAATGCCCTGGATGCAAGATGAACCTGAGCCGTGCCGCTGCACTGCTCGGGCCGGTCCCACGGCTTGAGAAGGGAATCAGCGACGACACCCAGGCCCTCAACGAGAGAGACCGCCGCCGTCTTCACAAGAAGATCAAGAGACTTGAGACCCGATTTCCCCAAATCACGATTCAAGTGACATGCCACAGCTTTCCGCTCGAACATCCTTTCCCGCTCTACGTCTTCTGGATGTTCAACATGGGTGGCATCTCGAAGGCCACTCACACCGCGGGTGACAACCACACCATCCTCCTGGCCTTGGACCCCGTGGTCGGAAAATCAGCCTTGATGGTTGGCTACGGACTCGAACCATTTCTCGGCGAACCCGCACTCAACCACCTGCTCGAAGTCGCGGAACCAGCATGGACCGATCAAGCGTGGGGAGAGGGTATCGAGATCGTCCTCGAAGGGCTGGAGCCCCTGCTCGAATCCGCGGCCAAGGAAGTTGGCAGCACTTTCGAAATTCCCGTCAGTCCCGAAGAAGTCCGCGGTGGCGAGTTTTAAAGCGAAGCGGGACTTACCCGAAGGCTTTGAGAAATCCCACCTCGAGTGCGAGTCCTTCCTGAGCATTGGTCTCCAGCGTCACCCGGAGTTCTTCGATGGCTTCCATCCGCTTCAGTAACGCAGGCAAGGATTCCATCCGGGCAACTTCACGGATCGATTCCTCATTCGCCGGAAAGTCCAAGCCCGCCGAGCCCGTCTTGACCCGCAGCACATCGGCAAGCCATGCCTGGAGCACATCGAAGAGTCGTGCCCGCTCCGAAAGATACTCCGACTCGGCAACAGCCTTCAGTCCCTCCTCCCGACGTTTGAGCCAATCGCCCTCAACGGCATGCCGCAGGGCTTTCTCTTCTTCCTTGAGAATCTCATGGGCCGATGCTTCCGCCTCTGCTTTCCGCTCGGCGAGAATCATGGAAAAAACCGACTTCAATCCCAGGGCCACCGCTGCGGAACCGAGACCAGACGAGGCCGCCAAATTCAGGGCCTCCACCAAGTCCTCGCCGCCCTCGCCCGTGAGGTCCGGCTTTCCGAGCAAGGGCATCCTGACGCAGCGGGAAATCACGGTCGGCAACAAGGCTCCCGGATTACCGGTCAGGAGCAAAAGCAAGGTCCGTGGAGGTGGTTCCTCCAAAGTCTTGAGAAAGGCATTTTCCGCCTGCGGCATCATCCGGTCAGCGTCGACAATGATTCCGATCTTCCAGCAATCCGGTCCCGCCACCATGTGCAGCGATCTCTCCAGCTCGCGCATGTCTTCCACCCGAATCCGTCGCGACTTCGACTGAGGGCGAAGAATCCGAACCCACTCCCCTGACAATTCGTCGAGCGGTGGCACCTCTTCCTTCACGGCTTCGCCGAAAAGATCGATGCCTCCCCCACCACCTTGCAGAGTCTTCACGATGCGCGCCGCCAGCTCCTCCTTGCCGCAGCCACGCGGGCCACTGATTAGAAAGGCATGAGCCAGACGCTGCCTCTCGTGAGCGCCTTCGATCATCGAAACTGCCTGATCCACCGTAAATGCCATCGCGCTCGAATGCTGCCAGCCCCCCATGCCTGCGGCAACGGTGAATCATCGGTCTCGACCAACAAAAAGGGCCGACTGCCATCGGCAATCGACCCTTCGAAAATTCTTTTCAGCCAGAAGTTACTCGGCTGCGGGAGTTTCGCCGGAATCCACCTCCTTGGTGACCTCCTCGGTGACTTCCTTGGCAGCCTTTTTCGCAGCTTTCTTGGCAGGAGCTTTCTTAGCCGCGGCCTTCTTGGCGGGAGCCTTTTTAGCCGCGGCCTTCTTCGCTGCCTTCTTGGCCGCTTTTTTCGCTGGCGCAGCGGATTTCTTGGCACCCACCTTCTTCGTGGCGATGCCACCAAGTTTGGCCTGTTCCTTCTTTCGCTTGAGGTAATTCTTCCTGCGGCGGCGTTTTACGGTGGTTCTGTGCTTCTGTCCCATGGTCTTGAAGGGCTGGGATTTAGATGGCACCCGCCGCCCTAGCAAGGGGAATCTCAAGGAGTTCCCGGCAGAGCAAGCCATCAGGTCCCCGAAATCGGCCAGCAACGGACCTCAATGAGGCGGCCGACTACTCGACTTATTCCTCGCCTCGGCTCCATTTGCCCTGTTTCTTCCCGGCCATGCCCGGCCTTGTCATTGCTCCCCGCGCCCGAATCTTCCATGGCCACGAATGGATCTACGGCACCGAAGTCAAAAAAACCTTCGGTGACCCCCAACCAGGTGACGTGGTCACCCTGAAGGATTTCCGCGACCGGCCGCTCGGATCGGCGATTTACAATCCAGATTCCCAGATCATTGCCCGACGTTTTTCGCGACGTCGGCAGGACCTCGACGCCGACTTCTTTCTCCGCCGCATCCGCCAATCGATCGATCTGCGCCGTCGACTCGGCATCGACGAAACCCTCTGCCGACTCGTTTGGAGCGAGTCCGACGGCATCCCGGGCCTGATCGTCGACCGCTACGGTCCGAATCTCGTGGTCCAGACTCTGACCCTGGCCATGCGCCAACGGCTCGACCTGATCACTCACGCCTTGCGCGAATTGATCTCGCCGGAAGCGATCGTCCTCCGAAACGACGCCCCCGTTCTCAAAGCGGAGGGAATCGAACAAGAGATCCGAATGCTCGAAGGTGCCAATCCCGGCGTCTTCACCGTTAATGCCAATGAGATCGACTTCGAGATCGACCTGATGGACGGCCAGAAAACCGGCCTCTACCTCGATCAACTCGAAAGCCACGCCCAGATCGCGCGACTCGCCAAAGGCAAGCGGGTGCTCGACTGCTTCACCAACCAAGGCGGCTTCGCGCTCGCCTGTGCCAAGGCCGGTGCTGCCAGTGTGACCGCTGTCGACATCTCCGCCAGCGCTTGCGAAAGCGCCCGCCTCAACGCCGAGCGCAACGGCCTGGAGATCGAAGTGATCGAACACAACGTCTTCGATTTCCTCAAAGCAGCCGAAGACCCCTACGACCTCATCATCCTCGATCCACCCAGCTTCACCCGTAACAAGAAGACCCTCAGCGGAGCGATGCGCGGCTATAACGAAATCCACCTGCGTTCGCTCAAGCTTCTCGATAAGGGAGGCCAACTCGCGAGCTTCTGCTGCTCACACCACGCCAGCCGCGAACTCTTTCTACAGAACATCGTCTCCGCTTCGGTCGATGCCAAACGCAGCCTTCGCCTCGTTGCCGAGCATTCCCAACGAGCCGACCACCCGGTGCTTCCCGCACTCCCCGAGACCAGTTATCTGAAAGGATTCACCGTCGAGGTGATTCCCAGCCGCTGACCCGAAGCGTCCCTAAACTTCCGCCGCGGCTTCATCCGTTGTGGATGGCGGCTCTTCCTCTGTCCCTTCCGATTCCGCGTCTTCCGATTCCGCCTCCCCGGACTCCGTGTCCTCGGATTCCGTGTCAGCCTTAGGTGTCTTTGGCTCAACTGCTGGTGGCAGCACGATCTCGGGCACTCGGAAAAACTTCTTCTCTTCAGTGAAATGGGGATCCGCCATCAAGGTTCCCGGCTTCACGCCGGTCACATCAATCCACTTGCCATTGTAAGGGCTGATCACGAAGCCAGCCTTGTCAGGAACGGCTTCGGCTACCGGTATCGTCAAGGTCTCTTCCTCGCCCGTTTCGGCCGGCGGTGGCTTCACAGGAGGTATCGGAGGCTTCACTCCCTCCACCTTTTCAATGATTTCGTCGACTTTTTTGAGGGGCGACACGGGCTCTCCTTCGGGGACTTGTCCTTCTCCACGTTCCCTGCAGCCGATGCTGAACATCGCCAATATCAACAAAATTCCCAATCCCTTCACTCTCTGCATGCTCCAATGGATCAGCGTCGGGTCAAGCCTGCGTCGTTCAAATCGTTCCCTCGAGTTGTAAGTTTTCCGCTCATCGCCCAGACTTGAGCCGCCGATGTTCCCCTGGACCGATCCCACCCAAGCCCTGAGATTCGACGAATTCATGGCCGCCGCGCTCCACGATCCGGCCCGAGGCTACTATGCCCGCCGTATCCGCGGAGTCGGCCAATCCGGAGATTTCACGACCACCCCCGGGCTGACCCAGGTGCTGGGCAAAGCCATCGCCGCATGGGCAAACCACTCGCTTCGTGAGGAAAACTGCCACGACCTGATCGAATTGGGACCAGGCGAAGGAGCCCTCGCACTGACAGTTCTCCGAAGTCTCCCCTGGCACCGCCGCCTGCGTACCCACCTCCATTTGGTCGAAACCTCCGCCCCCCTCCGCGACAAGCAAGAGTCCCTGCTCGGCAAGCGGGTTCACTGGCACCAAAGCATCGAAGATGCCCTCGAAGCCTGCGACGGCAGGGCCTGCATCTACTCCAACGAGTTTGTCGATGCCTTCCCCATCCGCCGTTTTCGAAAAACCGGAGAACAGTGGGAGGAGTCCTTTCTACTCCCCCAACAGGAGATCTGGAGAACCACTGAGCAACTCCCTGCGAGCACAATCTTCGAGCAAAACTGGCAGGATGCTCAGGTTGTCGAAGTCCATCAAAGCTACCACGAGTGGCTCGACCGGACCCTGCCTCACTGGAAACAGGGTCGACTCCTCACCATCGACTACGGAGCCCGGGACCGCGACCTCTACCACCGCCAACCCATGGGGAGCCTGCGTGCCTACTTCCACCAAACCTGCCTGACCGGCCCCGAAGTCCGGGCACGACCCGGTCATCAGGACCTCACGGCCGACGTTAATTTCAGCGATCTCATCCAGTGGCCCGCAGGCGACATCGCAATGGTATCACTTCTCTCCCAGTCCGAGTTTCTCGCACCATTCGCGGACCGCGACGACCCGGCCGATCAATTTGCCATCGACCCCGCGGGCTCAGGCGCGGCCTTCCTTTGCCTCGAACAACGCCGACTTCATTAGGACGTGATCTTGCAAGCCTCCCACTTCATGCCATTTTCCCTCATGCTCCGCACACTCCTCGCACTCGTCATGCTGGCGCTCCCACTGTCAGCCTTCGAGCTCCCCTCCAAGTCGACCCAATGCGTCGTCGCCGTTGCCAGCGACTGGGGCGCCACTCACGTCACCCTCACCGCCTACGAGAAACGTGGCAATCAATGGGTCAAGGCCCTCGGACCCTGGCCCTGCCGGATCGGAAAAAGCGGACTCGCCTGGGGACTTGGAATTCATCCCAATCCACCCGGCACCAAATTGAAAAAAGAAGGCGATTGGCGCGCCCCAGCGGGCGTTTTCCATCTCGGCGGTGCCTGGGGATACGATGAGGCCATCCAAAAACACCCCAAGCTCCCTTACCGCCAGATCACCAAACGTGACTTGTGGGTCGAAGACTCCAACTCGCCAAGCTACAACCGCCACCTCGTCATCGATCACGAACCGTCGACCGCGTGGGAAAAGAAGCAGCAAATGCGGCAAGGCGACCACGCCCACTCGCTCAAACTCTTCGTCGCCCACAACGCCCCGCCGAAAGTCACACCCGGCGGTGGCAGCGCGATCTTCTTCCATATCTGGCGAGCCGGCGGAACCAAGCCTACCGCCGGTTGCACGACACTCAGCGAAGACCACCTGAGCCAACTCATCGCCTGGCTCGACCCCACCAAACAACCGCTCTACGTCCTCCTTCCCCAAGCGGAGTACGACGCCAGGCGTTCGGCGTGGAAACTACCCTGAATCCGGGTCCGGCGTCACCCCGCGATAGAGCAGCACAAAGCCAATCGTGATCACCACGATCACCACCGCAAGCAAGGTCCAGTAGGTCGTCCAGCTTCCGTGATCACCCACCACCGCGTAATCATACCACAGCCTCACCAGCACCGTCCCGATCAAGGTCCCAATCCCATTGCTGAAAAGCGACAGCAAACCTTGGGCCTGGCCTCGCATTTCGATAGGCACCCGCCGATCGAGAAACAATTGCGCCGTGATGAAATAGAAGGTGTAGCAAAATCCGTGGAGCGATATCCCGATCATCAAGCCCGTCCGCGTCCCGACCATCCCGGACCACGCGAAAAGCGCATAGCGAAGCACGGATAAAACCAGCGCAAGCGTCAGTAAGGTCTTCACTCGAAAGCGAGTCATCAAGGCCGCCAAGGCAATCATCGACACCACCTCGCTGACCTGTCCAAGAGCCATCGTCGCCGATGCCCTTTGATCGCCCAGCTCCGCCAAATGCCTCGGCGCCCACATGTAGAACGCCGCAATCGGAATCGACCACAAAGCGGTCACGCTGAAGAAAACCAGATGGTCCCTTTCCTTCAAAAGTCGAAAAGCACTCAGGCCTAACAGCGTTCGCCACGATCTCGACCGCCCCGGCGGCGGCGTCGATGGCAGGAAAAATGCCACGAACCCTCCCAGCAGTTTCACCGCCGCCGCCGCGTAGCCGGACAGCACCGAGCCATCGGCGTTCAGCACATAACTCGTCAGCAAACCGGCAAGCGCCCAACCGAAGGTCGCACCCAATCTAACAATCGGAAACTCACGCTCCCCCGACCGCAGATGCACCATCGAGATCGTCGCAAGCATGCTCCACATCGGAGTGGAAACGATCGCACACAAAAACATCAAGACCACGAACATCCACGGCGGCAGGCCCAGATCGAGCACAAGGAAGGCCGCGGCCAGCAGCACCGAACTGATCAGACCAAGCCAGGCCATCACCTTCTCGCCGGCAAAGCGATTGTCCGCCAAGGCCCCGACGCAAAGTGGTGACACCAAGGCCGCCACCGGACCCGCAAGCCAGGCCCATTGAATGATCATGCTGCTGAATCCCTTCTCGGTCAGCAGATTGGTCAGCGCCGGAACATAAAAGCCGGGCGACATCCCGAGCAGGAAAAACATCAGACCCAACCAGCCCATGACGCTCCTCGGGCTCTGCTCGGATCTTACCTCGTCTGACACGGGCGAAGCCTACTTACCCAATTCAAACGAGCAAGCGTCCAGCAAGGCGCTTACTGCTATCGCATTCCCCGTCCCGTCGGGACGATTCATGCTAGCCATTGGCTTCAGCCCATGGAGCCAGAATCTCTTACCCCGGCGCGTCGCGCCGGTTCAATTTCTCCAGGTGACTCTCACCCCCTCACCTGACCGTCACCACGCACCCGATACTGATAGCTCGTCAGCTCGCGCAATCCCATCGGCCCACGCGCGTGCAGCTTTTCCGTCGAAATTCCAATCTCCGCCCCAAAACCGAACTCCTCCCCATCGGCAAATCGCGTCGAGACGTTATGGAAAACGCAGGCCGAGTCGACCGACCGAAGAAACCCTTCCGCCGTTTCCTCGTCCGCCGTTACAATGCAATCCGTGTGATGCGAACCGTGCGTATTGATATGCTCCACCGCTTCTTCCAGCGAATCCACCACCTTGATCGCCAGGATCAAATCGAGATACTCCGTCCCCCAATCCTCGTCGGTCGCCTCGCTGCAATCGATCACCGCGCGGGTCCGATCACACCCACGCAACTCGACACCCTTCGCCTTCAACGCCTCGGCCACCATCGGCAGGAAAGCATCCGCAACATCCGCATGCACCAGCAGCGTTTCGAGCGCGTTGCAAACCCCTGGCTTCTGCGTCTTGGAATTCACCACTAAACTCACTGCCATCTCCAGTTCCGCCGCCGCGTCCACATACACGTGACAAATCCCATCGTAGTGCTTGATCACCGGCATCCTCGCCTGCGCCACCACCGTTTCGATCAAGCCCTTTCCTCCACGAGGAATGATCACGTCCAACCACTGGTCCATCTGACAGAGCGCCGTGACGCTTGAACGATCCGTGAAAGGCACCAACTGAATCGCATGATCCGGCAAACCCGCCGCCGCTCCGGACTCCTGCAGTGCCTTCGCGATCGCACGGTTCGAATGAATCGCCTCCGAGCCGCCACGTAGGATCGTCGCATTGCCTGTCTTGAAGCACAGCGCGGCCGCATCACTCGTCACATTCGGACGACTCTCAAAAATGATTCCAATCGTTCCAATCGGCACCCGCACCTGTTCCAAGCGCATGCCATTCGGGCGTTCCCACTTTTCCATCACCGCTCCAACAGGATCTGGCAGCGCCGCCACCTGTTCGATCCCACCCGCGATCGCATCCACCCGCACCTCGTCGAGCCGCAACCGATCCAGCATCGCCTTCCCCAGCCCTTTCTCCTCCCCGGCCGCGATGTCCTTGGCATTCGCCTCGATGATTTCCACCGTCGCCGCCCGCAGCCCCGCCGCCATCGCCAGCAGGATGGCATCCTTCTGCTCCGTCGTGAGCTGCGACAACTTCAAGGCCGCCGCCCGCGCCTGCCGCGCCATCACTTCAACCGCTGCCTGGACCTCGCCTTCGTTCATGGCCGGAATCAAACAGCCCTTCGCCCCGCTTGCAACCCTCGGTAATCCATCCAGGGCAAGCCTGACGGCTACCCGACCAAGAAGCGCGTCGAAATCCCGGACTGCCCCGCAAGGATTCCGCCCAGTCTCTCCGGACAACGTCCGTTCGCAATGTGAGTCTCAACCCCCGATTCGACCGCCAACTTCACCGCTTTGAGCTTCGAAGTCATCCCACCGATCGAGAATTTGCCCTGCTCATCCTTAACAAAGGCCATCACCTGGTCCACCTCGGCCACTTCCGGAATCAAGGCATCATCCTCAGGCGAAAGCAGACCATCCACACTGGTCAGCAAAATCAGCCGCTTCGCCCCGATCAGTCGCGCCACATTCGCCGAAAGCATGTCGTTGTCGCCAAACTTCAGCTCCTGTACCGCCACCGAGTCGTTTTCATTGATCACCGGCACAATCCCCTTTTCAGAAAGCAATCGCTCCAAGGTATTCCGCACATTCGTGCTGCGAGCCTCCGTTCGCAAATCTTCCCCAGTCAACAAAACCTGAGCCACCGACAAATCGAAGTTCCGAAACAAACTCTCGTAAATATGCATCAAGCGCGCCTGACCCACCGCCGCACAAGCCTGCTTGGTCGCAATATCCGAAGGATAACCATCCAGCCCGAACGCCGAAACCCCCGCGCCGACCGCCCCGGAGCTCACCAGCAAACAGCGATGCCCCTGCTCGGTCAGCTCCGCGATCGCCGTCACCAGACGCACCAGCGACGCCCCATCGAGCGTCCCATCGCTGACCTTCGTCAGCACTCCCGTCCCTGCCTTGATGACTGTTAGTGAATCCATAGCGGAAAAGCGTCGCCCCTATGCCCGTAATCCCCCGCCAGTGCCAATGGAAAATCACCAGCAAGCTCGACTCCTCCGACCCAGCATGATCTGCTTCATCCAGCCCGAATATCCACGCAGGGGGGGGTCATGGATCAAAGCTCAGCGAGAATTGCCAAAAGGTTTCACACGGAAGTCGCCCTCAAGGCCACTAGCCTGTTTTTCATTCCCTTCACCGCAGGCATCATCGCGACCAACCGCGAACCATCCTCCTCAGAAGCTGTTGCCCTGCAGGTGCTTCTCACCTGGATCTTCATCGCAGGTGGGGCGGCTTGGCTCATCTGTCTCCCCTGCTTCTTCATCGTCCTCACACCGAAATGCGATCGCTGCAAAGTCAGGACAAAGAGCCACGGGAGAATCGTTCACGAAGGGGACGAGTGGAACTGCACCACCTGCCCGAGCTGTCGCGAACGATTCAAGTATCGGAGCTTCGGCGGATCGTCCGGCTAGCCGGACCAGACAGAAACCCGCTTGCTCCTGGCCCCGTCCGTCTCTAAAGCCTCGCACGTGAGCACTTTCCCCGCACGAGGCGACAAGAAGCAGATCGAAGAAGGTCTCGGCTTCTCCCCGAAATTCGATGGCGATGGCCTGATGCCAGCGATGGCGATCGACGCCACCACCAAGGAACCGCTGATGCTCGCCTACATGAACGCCGAGTCCCTCCAGCTCACCTTGGAAAAAGGCGAAGCCGTCTACTGGTCGCGCAGCCGTCAGGAAATCTGGCATAAGGGCGCCACTTCCGGCCACGTCCAGAAAATCCGGGAAATCCGCACCGACTGCGATCAGGACGCCCTCGTTCTCTACGTCGAGCAAATCGGCGCTGGCGCCTGCCACACCGGCCGCAGCGGCTGTTTTTACCGCAAAATCGAGACCTCCACGGGCGAAATGAGCTTCATCGAGGACGGCAAGGCTTTCGACCCCGAAAGCGTCTACGGAAAGGCCTGAAAAATTCCCGGAAAACTCCGAACTTCGCGGTTGCAAAGAGGGTGGAGTTCCCCTAGTTATCCCGCCCCTCGCTCTGGCGAGGAACCATTTTTTTTGCATTTAAAGTAAAGGACGACGCCATGGACATCATCAATAAGATCGAACAGGAGCAACTGAAGAGCGACGTTGCAGACTTCAACGTTGGCGACACCGTCAAGGTTCACACCCGCGTGGTGGAAGGCGGCAAGGAGCGTATCCAGATCTTCGCCGGTATCGTCCTCGCCCGTCGCGGATCCGGCGTGAACGCCTCATTCACCGTGCGCAAGATTTCCTACGGCGAAGGCGTCGAGCGCGTCTTCCCCCTTCACACCCCGCGCATTTCCAAGATCGAGGTCACTCACAAAGGCAAGGTGCGTCGCGCCAAGCTGCACTACCTTCGCGAACGCGTCGGCAAGAAGGCAACCCTCGTCAAGAGCGCCGAAAAGTGAATCAGGCATCGACCTGCTGATTTCCAAGACGCGCCCCGGTTTCATCCGCGGCGCGTTTTTCTTGTTCGTGTTCCGCCTCGAAATACCCCTAGGCGAGCG
>NZ_JBATWY010000130.1:0-1889 GCF_049672945.1 Haloferula sp.
GCCAGGGAGAAACTCGCATCGATCGCGCCACGGGACCCCCTCCTGAAGCAACCAAGTCCGTAGGTCAGGCTTCTTATATTCTCAGCGCCAGCCAATACGGCAAAACCGCGCTCCGACTTGGACACAACGGATTTGCGATCCAACCCTGAACACAGGGTGAATGAGCATGTGAACCTCAGGCTCCGGTATTAAGAAAACCGGAGAGAGTCACTTTGGGGGGAAATGTGGGGAACGATTGGCTCTATCGCCGCTTTGATCGCTCTTTCGAACGCCGTGGCTTTGACTTCACCGCTACAGAAGATCTCACGACGGGAGTCCTAATCCCGACAGCGGATCGCTCCGCCTGCATGAACTCTTCCAGTAACGCCACCTCACACAGCCCGGTAATCCGACGCTGAGAGGGCATTCATGGCTTTTAACGCAAATCCCTTGAGAAATCAACCCATCTCTTGATACGCGATCGCGTTCCCTCGAACTCAGGCCAGCCCCAATCGCTCGTCATTGGCCAGCTTTCCCCCGAGATTCCCCCATCCCCCTGGTTTCTGGAGATTGAAGACCTGAAGATACAGCGTCACCAACTTCGGATCAAAATCGGCCACCAGCTGATCCACCGCCTTGCACAGCAACTCGTCATCCAGCGTCTCGGGAAGCTCTCCGGTCACCGATCCCTTGCCGTCGTGCTCGATCCCCATCGCATCGCAGAAATTCGCGAGCATTTCCTGATTGCCGGCCATCAGCCAAACCTGAACCAAGTGCTCCCCAATGGTATCGGATTGCTTGGACTTCAGCGTTTTCAGAATCCAGTCATACTGATCACTCAGCGGCTTCTTCTGAATGAAGGCCAAACGCAATTTGCGGCTCTGAGCCAGCGAACTAACCGCGGATCGATAGACGTTTCTATCGTTCTCACGGAACCAGTCGAGCATCTGGGTCACAAGGGCAGGATCAATGGCGTTGTAGATTTCGTGGGCTTTCACAGGCAGTTATGAAGTTGCGGGAATCCAAGCGGACCCAGCGACAATGCCAAGCCTTCATGTCATCCGATAATCAATTACTTTCAGAATCGCCACCGTTCAGGCGAGCGTCCCATCCGGGCAAAAAAGAGCCCGGCACTAGCGTTAACTAGTGCCGGGCAATAACCTGGCGGCGACCTACTCTCACAGGACCTATCGTCCCACTACCATCGGCGCAACAGCGTTTCACTTCCGGGTTCGGAATGGGACCGGGTGGTTCCACCGTGCCATGACCACCAGAGAGGAAGCTTTGCTTCAATTTCCAATGTCCAATGTTCCAATTTCAAAACCGGAACGATCGAACGCTGATTAAAGCTTCTTCTCTGAGTGCCTTGGACCAAGGCGACTGATTGCTTTGTCTGTTTGTTGTCTGTCGGTTGCGACCAACTTTGTCCTCCGTCCCGATCGAGCAAACCCCTGGTGGGCCTGCCCTTCGTAGCTCGAAGAGCGAAGTAGGGCCGCTCCCTGACATCCACATGGAGAAAGGACCTGTGACAGTCCATACAAGTTTTCTTCCGAGAGCCCCGATTCACCCTTTTACTTCGAGTTCCTTACTTGAGCTTGATAGTCCTTTGGAAACAATTGATTTCGCAAATGGAATCAAGCCATACGGATGATTAGTAGTGCTCGGCTGCATGTGTTACCACACTTCGACCTACACCCTATCAACGTGGTGGTCTCCCACGATCCTTCAGGGAAAATTCATCTTGGGAACAGCTTGGCGCTTAGATGCTTTCAGCGCTTATCTGGACCGAACTTAGCTACCCGGCCATGCCGTTGACACGACAACCGGTGCACCAGAGGTTCGTTGCTTCCGGTCCTCTCGTACTAGGAAGCAAACCCCTCAATTTTCCTGCGCCCACAGAGGATAGAGGA
>NZ_JBATWY010000131.1:0-29379 GCF_049672945.1 Haloferula sp.
AAAGGTATCTCGTCCCCCTTTATCTTCCGGATCGTGAATCGCGGCCTTCTCCAGAGGCGCGGCTTCCCGTGCTTGCTCGTTGCGGGACTGCATCCTTTCACCCAGGTAGAGCTTTATCATTTGCTCCAGCTTGGAAGACACGGTCTCCGGAAGCTCACTACGGAGTCTGCCGAAAATCCACTCGTCATACTTCTCATCCAGCTTGCGTTTCAAGTCGGTCACGCTCGCGATCCGGCGGACGAACACAAGAGCCTTCGTTCCAGTCTGCCAGACTGTTGCTGCCGCGCAGACGTTTGCCGTCGAGCGCGATGATCTGGTCGCGCAGCACGGGCTGGAGGGTGCCAATGTGGGCGATGAGACACTCCTTGAATTCATCGGGATCGATGATCTGGAAAAGGTTTGAGAAGGTCTGTGCTCGGGGGATTCCATGCGGAAGCTTGATCCATTTCTTGAGCCACTCGATCTGTTTTTGGCAGAAGTGCTCGATCTCGGAGAAGCCGTTCATCCCGCAAAGCATGGCGGAGACAACCATGAAGAGGATCTCGCCGAAATGGTGTCGGGTATTGCCGCCGGTGCGAGGGTCCTCGATGACCTTGAAGGCTTCGAATCGCTCAGGTAGTCCACCGGAATAGTCGATTTTTTCGGGGTTTCTAGGCATCCAGAGAGGCTGACACCACTCCATGTAGTAGTACAGATCTATATACTACAAGATGAATGGTGATCCCTAGCTTGATCGCCCTGAAGATTTGGTAGGTAAGTTTGCCTCGACATTCTGGCGAAAAACGAGATTGGCCCGACTCCTTTTAGAGTCGGGCCAATCCATTCTGGTCACTTAGCCAGTTTAAGCTTCTTCAATGAGGTCGGAGAAAATGTCCTCAATCACATCCTGACAGGCATTTCTCTCACACCAGTCGAAAGCTTCAGATCGTGTGAGCGGAATAATTTTCTCCCCCCACGAACTCATGTTCATATATTTGGTGGCATAATTGGATAACCCTCCACCTTCTCCATAGAGAAACCAGTTGCCTTTCTTAGTGAGATAAAGGAATTCCCTAAAATAGCGGAAGTCGCTAGTAGATCCATCGCTAGAAATCTCACATATTAGATCCGCTTTAGTTGTGTCGTATACAAGGTTACTGATTGTTTGTTTCATTTTTTTATGTTTCATTTTTTTTTGTTTTGTTGTTTTGATGACCTTAGAATCAGGTCAACTCAGACCATTTTCAGCGTTGGCCCACCTCTCTGAAAAGAGAGGTGGGCGGCAATTCGAGTTAGGATAAATCGATCGAGATTGATCCTAAATTTGGCTCGAATATTTGACCGCGGTTGCCACGACGAGGCGGTTTGGTGGAAATGATAGAGAGGAGAGGAGGGCTGGCGGTCTGTTGCGCATTCGCTAGCTACTTATGTCACCACGATCTTGGAAACTGCGTGAAGCGAATCCCAACCCTCTACCATTCCTCAGTTGGAATGAAGTGGCTTCCGTCACCGATCATTTCTTCGCTCCTGCTGGCGAAAGCGGCACCTTCATGCCCCCTGGCATTTCCCGCTGCCCGAACCGCTGTCGATCAGGCGTCGCGGAATAGAGTGCGAGTCGCAGGACTGCCGTTGGTGTTGGTCGTCCCGAACCGTCCCGGATCACTCTTTTCCAGCGCGGGGATCGGCGAAAGTCGAAATCCTCAGCCGAAGGCAATGGGGCGTCGGGACGAATTGCTTCCAGTGATCGACGAAATACGGATAGAGCAAGTCCGGCTGTTCGAGCTGATCTACAAGAGGCACGCCGTGTGCCTTGGTGAACACGACGACAGTGGGCAATTTCACAACGACATTTGGCACACTGGTATCTACGAGAAGATTGTAAACGACTCTGGCGCGGTGGTCTCAGGAAAGCTTTCAAGTGAATTGCCGGTGCAGCCCGGTGGCGAGATGACGATCCGCTACAGGCAGGTGTTTCGCCGCTATGGGGTGAGTGTGGGTATGACGAGTTTCGACCGGCATCGACGGGCACTTGAGGATTCACACCTACCTGCGAGCATCGTGATGGGTTGGACGGCAGAGGTATTGGAGCGAAACTCCAAGTCGGCGGCTAAAATCAAGCGAGCAAAAAGCGGGACTCAAATGCAGGTTTGCGAAGAGGCTCGCGATTTGCGGATGTATTCGGCACTGGATGCGTTCGTAACCGCAAAGCTCAGGCCTTTGGATCCTGAGATTTACGACCGCGCTGCGGCTGAGTATGTGGCGTTTCTGAAAACTGGATATGCCGAGGGTAAGCTAGGGCTTGAAGCGGAGACTGCCCAAATCTCGAAACTGAAGCGTCGAATCAAGGACCTTGAGAATTTAGTGACCATGACCAAAGATGGCGGCGCGCTGCTCGACTTGCAGCAGAAGTTGAAGGAAGCGCAACAGGCTGAACTTGAGATTGAAAAGGAACTGAAACTCCTTCGCCGTCTTTGGAAGCTCGTGCTGCGATTTCTGGACCGATTGCAGGAAACCGGGAAGATGAACAAGCTGCTTGGGGTTGTGGGTCGCCAGGCACGGGAAATTCTTGGATTGATCACCAAGGAAGTCGGCCGGGAACTTCCGGTTCAAGATAAGAACGCACCGGAGCGCTAACGAGAGTTTCCGGAATCGACTGAAGCCAATGATGCTCAAATAGCGCAGCACCGCAACTCGGAGGTCACCTATCATGATACGCACCTTGGGGGGCGGCCTCCGTCCGGGTTTGAGCGATGAGACACAGCCAACAGCGGCAAAATATGGCCATTCCTGACCGAAATGGCCAAAGTTGGCCTCCCCAAAAATGCCCCAGAATTTCCCCAAGACGCCTAATCAGGAGCTTGTTGTGCTGGTGGTCCGTATCGGCCATCGCCGCGATGTTTACGACTGATCGCCAGTCCCCTCTTCGCGGTCCTTCTTCGGCTACTCGGCGGGGTGCGTCCGGCGGTGCACGTCCTTGAGCTGCTCAATGCTCACTTGGGTGTAAATCGCCGTGGTTTCGAGCTTCTCGTGGCCGAGGAGTTACTGGATGTCGGCTCCGCCTTCGAGCATGTGCGTGGCGCAGGTGTGGCGCAGGTGTGGCGCAATAAATGGCAGCTTCCGGGGCGGTCGATTTCGGCCTTTTTGAAGTATTTGGTCACCATGCGGCTGATCACGTCGGGGTTGACGGCTTCGCCGTTGCTGGTGAGGAAAAGTGCGGGCTCGTTGGTGTGCTGCATCAGGCGCGGGCGGACTTCGTCGAGGTAGCGTTCCAGCCATGTTAGAGCGCGCTCGCCGACGGGTACGACGCGGACCTTGTGGTCTTTGCCCTGGCGGATTTGCAAGGTCTGGCGCTCGCGGTTGAGGTCGTGGAGGGCGAGCTTGGCTAGTTCGTCGCGTCGCACCGAACAATCGCGGCATCGGATTTTGTGGAGAGTCTAAAAACGTTACCAAATGGTAGCATTTTCCCGGAGAATGAAGCGCAAGTCCGCCCTCTCCTACGGCTATCCGACCCGTCCCAAAGAGGTCAGGCATGGAACGCCGCTGTGGAGAAGGCGGAGGGCAATCAACCGACGGCCGCCGATGTCAATGAAGTGGTCTTCGAGATCCTCCAACCGGAGGGTCATGCAACCCGCCCGGCGAATCGTAGGGAGAGACGTGTCGAATTGGTTGCCCGACTCAAGGACTGCGTAAAACAGCGCTCGTGGAAAAAGGTGGCCCAAATGCTGCAGGAGTTAGAAGGCCTCCTCTAAAGATAATCGGAAATCTCGTTGAGAGCGCGCCACCCCTTCGCGCTGGTCAATTGGGCGTGATCTACTCTGAAGTAGAGACTCTTTTCGCCCTCTGAATCTTCTCCTTCAAGTCCTCGAATTGGGCAGTGGTCATGTGGTGTTGCACCTCTACAACCCAGTTTTCCCCCGAGATTTTGGCAGACGTCTTCGGAATCGTCAGAGTCACGATGTCGTCACCTATCTTGGGTTTGCAGTGTTGTGAAACGCGTCACCGACTGCTTCCGAAATTGACTTGCGGTTTTTGGCGTCGGCGAGCTCTTTTGTCAGAAATTTGTTGGCAGCGTCCAACTCGTCGTTAGCCAGTCTGAAGTCATCTAATAGCTTTAAGTCCTCTATTGGCTTTGCCGTAGATTCGTTGGGAACGACTGGTGCCTAGGTTCGTTCGTCCATGGTGTTGTTTCCAGTGCCTTGGTCTGCACGACAAGTGCTTTTTTTAGCTGGTTATGGATGGCAGTTGATCCCAGGTCCGCCCATCGAGTTCGCGGCCTGCCGTCTTTTTATCAACGCCTCCCCACTGCTTAAAGTGGAAGGCGGTTCGTTCGTCGCATTGATCGCGCAAATGCTCGACCCATTCGCGTTCCATCGGTCTGGCACCCGGTCCGCTTTCTCCACCGACGATCAGCCAGTCCGGGCGAATCCCGTCCATGTGGATTCTTCCAAGTAGAGGCTCTGCGCTTACGAATCGAACGCGGGCGGGGATGCTCATGAGAAGAGACATGCGCTCGTCCCAGCGTATTTGGTCTTCGGCGCTGGTTCCAACCCAGACGTTTGGCGGAGCTTGCTCCATCTCTCCCCACCGCTGGGCGAGGACGCTTGCGGGGTGTTTTGTGAGCAGCGCTACGGCCTTCATGCGCCTGGCGAAGGCCTGCGGACGCTTTGTCAGGAGCAGCCAGTCCAAGTTTGGGGTTTCTGCGATCAGACTGAGGAGATCAGCCAACCACTCCACATCGACCTCGTCATCTAGCCAGTCGGCAAGCGATGCGCAGAAAACGCGGGGACGTTCGATCGCATCTGCTGCGGCGCGGTTCCATTGGTGCGGCTTGCGCCAGTTCTCTTTACCCGTGCGGGAACGCGGCTGTCCCTTGCCCCACTTTACGCGCCCATACCGGGTGTCCATGAGTGTTTCGGCATAGCAGTGCAGGCAGCCTGGTGACACCTTAGTGCAGCCCATCCACGGATTAAAAGTGTGGTGGGTCCATTCAATTTTCGAGTTTTCCATTATAGTTTTGTTTTCGGATTTGAAATCCATCAGAGCCGTTCTCGGCCACTCGGCCTTGCGAACTTCAACTCTTCAGAATCTCAAAAAGTGCTTGAAGCCATTGCCGCTAGCGAAAGCGAAGCCGATAGGGAACGGCAGCTTCATCTCTTCCGAGGGGCATCCATGCCTGTCAGGACATGGTGGAGAAGCCGGGAACCGGTGGCCCCCTGATGAGGGAGGTGTTGCACAGCCAGTTCCCGAACTTTTTGGACTGACTCAGGCGTCATCGACCAGGTCGGAGAAATAATTATCGATGAGTTTCTGTTCTTGATGCTTCTCGCACCACGTGAGGGCCTCCTCCCGACTTATCGGTGTGATGCGATACCCGCAAATTTTGCATTCGATATAGTGGGTCAGGTATTTCGGGTGATCACCCCAGCCGTAAACGAACCAGTTTCCTCGTTGGCTGATGTACAGTTCCTCGAACCACGGTCCGGGATCGCTTCTGCCCTGATGGATCGCTTCAGCCATCACTGCCGCATAATCCGTGTCGTATACCTTGTTGTTGATAGTAATTCTCATTTTTCTGTTATGTTGGTTTGTATTCGTTTGTTTTGATTTGAAACCCATCAGAGCCGTTCAGTGCGAACTTGGACTCTTCAGAATCTCAAAAATTGGTTGAATCCTCGCCTCCAGCGAAAGCGCCGCCGTAATGGGACGGAGGCTTCTTGTCTTCCTCTTCCAATGGGCATCCATGCCTGTCAGGACATGGGGGTGAGCCTGACGATGGTCCGCCCGACGGACGCAAACGATCTATCAGATCCTCTTCCGTAAATCGGATCCCTCCAGGTGCCCGTCGGTAGGTGATTTTTTGCTCCCGAATCTCCTCCCTCACCTGCCGCTCGCTGCAATCGAGATAGGCGGCGGCCTCCTTTACGGTGTAAAGTTTCCGACCTCCGCCGCCAAAGCTGACTTCAGGAATTCTCACGGCGCCTCGAAGGCGCTCGCCATGGCACATACTCTCCGGGATCGCCTGGATCGGAGAATAGCGTCACCATAGCTGGCCTTCGGGTGCCATTGTGCGCAGTCGCTAAACTACGCGGGCCGGATCCTCCGGATCTTCCCGAATTATTGGTCATTTTAAAAAGCCGGGCGATAGTGGTTGACCATTTCCGGGCTTTACATCTCCCGCCTGCAGTTTCCGGCTCAAAACAACAACCCGACGCTCCGGATCCCAGATTTCCCGGGATGGAGTAGTAGTGCTGTGGATTCTCACTGAACGCTGCTAAGAACATGCAAACATAGTTATTACGGAACATTTTAATATTTCAACTAAAAATATCCGGAGTTATGAAAATTTCCATCTGTCGACGGGCAGGGGTTTCTGAACCACCCCCAATATTTATACGTCTTTGCTCTATCTCGGCGAGATCAACAACAACGACCCGCCTCTTGGACCCGTATCATCAAAGCCGTCGATGAACGCGATCACACCCTCCAGATTCATCTATTCCCGGAAGACCGCACGGGTCCGTCGCCGCGATGTTTACAACTGATCGCCAGCCCACTCTTCGCGGCCCCTCTTCGCGGCCCCTCTTCGGCTACTCGGCGGGGTGCGCCCGGCGGTGCAGGTCTTTGAGCTGCTCAATGCTCACTTGGGTGTAAATCGCAGTGGTTTCGAGCTTCTTGTGGCCGAGGAGTTACTGGATGTCGGCTCCGCCTTCGAGCATGTGCATGGCCCAGGTGTGGCGCAATAAATGGCAGCTTCCGGGGCGGTCGATTTCGGCCTTTTTGAAGTATTTGGTCACCATGCGGCTGATCACGTCGGGGTTGACGGCTTCGCCTTTGCTGGTGAGGAAAAGTACGGGCTCGTTGGTTTGCAGCAGGAGCGGGCGGACTTCGTCGAGGTAGCGTTCCAGCCATGTTAGAGCGCGCTCGCCGACGGATACGACACGGTCCTTGCCGTCTTTGCTCTGGAGGATTTGCAAGGTCTGGAGCTCGCGATTGAAGTCGTGGAGGGCGAGCTTGGCTAGTTCGTCACGTCGCAATCCGAGGCTGCAAAACAGTTCGAGCATGGCGCGGTCGCGGATGCCGAGCGGGTCGGCGATGTCGGGCGCGGCGATGATGGCTTCGACCTGGTGCAGGCCGAGCGGTTCCTTGGATAAGCGTTTTTCGGGGCGTGGCATTTCGAGTTCGGGCGGCGGATTTCGTGACTGCTTGCGGCGAAGTTTGACGACGTCGATCAAGCCGACGCGCCAGCTTCCTTCGAGTTCGTCGGCGTCGGTGATGAAGTCGTATTTGCACGAGCTACCCTAGCGGCCGACGCGCAGTTTCCATGCTCGTAGTCGGTTGCAACCTTGCTGTTTTCAGCCAGCGGGAAGAGACTCAGGCATGCCCCCGGACACATGTGGATGCTGAACGGTGTCTGCGTGTGATCCTCAAAGAGCAATTCAATCGCGAATTTCTTCGGCTGAATTCTCTTGATGATAGAGGCTACCACATACTCGCATCCGACCATGTCCGGTAGGCATGGCGTGTGGCAGTTGGGAACGAGCAAGCGCAGGCATCCGGCATTGACGCTGAACGCATGGTTCTGGGTTCCGATCTCAGTATCCCAGAAATTTGTCGATTCAATTTCCGGGCCGATGTTTGTAATGGTGATATACGGTTTCATGTTATTGTTTTGTTATGGGTTGAAACTCGTCAGAGCCGTTCTCGGCCACTCAGCCTTGCGAACTTGAACTCTTCAGAATCTCAAAAAAAGTAATTGAAGCAATTGCCGCCAGCGAAAGCGCCACCGTAAGGGGACGGCAGCTTCTTCTCTTCCTCTTCCAACGGGCAGCCATGCCTGTCAGAACATGGGGGTGAGCCTCCTTTGGGATTGAACTCCCTGAATCGGGAGGCACCACCAATCCCCCTATCGGCCATTGCCACCTCTTACCTGTCAGTCGAGAGGTTCAAGCCATGGCAGCTCCGGAACGTAGCGGAAGTAGAGCGGCAATTCAGCCACCTCGTGAAGTCCTTCGACCCAGATGGTGAGCTTGCGCTCGGTCAGTTCGCCCTCATCTGCCGAAGGGAACGGGCCCACGCAGGCATTGGCGTCCGTGATGATGCAGAACTGGTTCTGCGAATTATCCTCGAAGAACAACTCGATCGCGAATTTCGCTCCCAGGACGGATCTCAGCCTAGAAGCGATGACGTATACGCTTTGAACCATGTCCAAAATCTCGTGATTGAGGCACTTGGGCACCAGAAGGCGCATGCATCCGCCCTTGTTGTGGAACATGTAATTGTGTATGCCCATTGCAGGATCCCAGAAATTCGTGTATACGATCTTGGGCCCCTTGCTGTGAATTCTGATTATTTTATCATTCATTTTTGTAATTTGGTTGAATCCAGAATTCGTGTCCGGCAAATGACCACTCGGTCATGAAGCCAGTAACTATTCAGGATCTGAAAGGGTCTTGCCTGGCGGTGAACCGATTCCGAAAGGAATGGTTGGCGCATCTGGGATTTCCCTCTATGCCGACCCATGCGGGCACAACTTTTGAAATCCAATGTGGCCAGGGGATGCTCACGGACTTTCATGACCGCGCCGTGGCGGCTGAATCCGCCGTCCATGACAGGACTTGGGGGCGGCATGAAGCCGGTTAACCCTGAATCGTTCGGGAATCAGGTGCTGGCAGGATCCGGTTCGCGCAAGCAAAGCATGCCCGAGCCCGGCACGCCGAACGTCACGGATTGGCGGAATTCGCCGCCTGAAACCAGGACGGGGGAACCCGCCATTAGATTCAGACACTGGTGCTCAATGCCCATTGCTTGCCGTGTCCCAAAGGGGGAAGTCAGGGACTGCGGGATTCGTGCGCCGCCGTTCGACCCTGCGAACCCAATTCTCCAGGAACGGTTCAGAAATCATCAACGCTTGTGCGAGTGAGTGTGGAGCTGTTGATGAAACGGTCATTCATGCCTGTCTGGATCCGGGATGGGCAGGGAACTGATTCCGAAAGGAACGGTTGGCGCATATAGCAATTATTTTGCGTCCATCCCTCCAAATTCCAGATCCGGCAAGAATTGCCCTCTGGACTCTGACGCTTCCCAAGATTATTGAGGCAGTCAGAGTCGGTTCGCCCGTAAAATTGCGCCACTTCGCCGGTCGAACCCTATAACCACTGGAGCAAATAGCCCAGTGGAAGAAGAGGGGGAATTGTCAAAGGGGGATTCTCCCAACAACAACAGCTTTTCACTTTATATATAAGGGGTCGCTGTTGTCGTTGCTGTTGTTGGCGGAAGGATTCAATTCAGTCCCCGGCAACTTCGGCCTTCCTCGACCTGTCCTTTGCGGCCGGAACGGGCATATGGCGCTCGATCGCTCCCTTCAGAGGTTCCTCATCCAACCAAGCCGCCCCGTCCCTGATCCAAAAAATTTTATTCCCCCCTTTGCGTTCGTGCGGAAACTTGGCCGTCTCCTCTTCGACCCCCTTTTTCACACGGATTTCAAACTTTGAATCGTTCTGCCGGGCAAGTGATTCGAGCATGCTCTTCAACCCGTTTTTCGTATAATCCCTGCCCTTACCCGATTTTTCAAGGCCAGCCCATACCATGGTCTGCAAGGTTCCGATCATCAGGCCACGCATCTCGCTCAGAACAAAGGCATCCCTGATGAGTTTTGTCAGGAGGTCATCCATGGCTTCCTCATCTTCCGGTGTCCGCTGCGTGGGGTGGCTGAAAGCGAAATTCCCGAAATTCACGTACTCCTCGCCTGGCGCCAGGTTGCGGGCTTCGATACTGATGGTTCGATTGGTTGCGTTGTGGGTGCTCGTCTGCTTATTCTGTGCGGCAAAAATGCCGAAAATCAGATCCGCCTCGGCACGGATGGCCGATCCGCCGCGGATGCTGTCCAGGTTTATGTAATTGCTTCCCTTTTTTGAGAATTCGCCGGGAGCCTTCCTAGCATGGTGAACGATAATGTGTGCGATGTCCTTTCTGGCGTCATTTTTCCGAAGCCCGGAGTTGGCGTCATCGGCAGCGGGCAACGGGATGCTACAGATTTTCCGGATCCAGCCAAGCACCCGCTGAATCTCGCTGTTGTCACTTTCGTTAATAGAGTGGCTCTTTGACAAGGTGTCAAAAATGACCAGATCCGGTTTGACAGCCTCGATAATGGATTGCCAGTGCTTCACGAGAAGTTCCTGCGCGGCCTCAGCGTCGCGCTTCTCATTCGATCCCTCGTTTCTCTTCACCGATTCCGGCGGTTTGGGAACATGATCACCGTGAAGACCTTTAAGCTCGCCGCAGAAAAAGAGGCGATCCTTGATGGTTTCGTTAATTTTTTCCAACAGGTCCCCCTCGGGAGGCACATGATCTTTGGAGTGATGCCATAGATCGGTATTTTCAACGTACTCCTGGCCGGCTTCCACGCACTCCCGTTCCCTTTTGAGTTCCGTCAGGCGACTGTAATGGCGAGCGATCCGCAACATGAACGAGCGCTTTCCCATCTCAAAATTGAGATAGAGTACCCGCCCGGACTTTTTAGTGATGGACCAGTTCAGGAAGGGTTCACCCAGGGCAACACACATCGCCAGCTGGAGTGCGAACTGACTTTTGCCCACTTTGGGCGCCCCGAAAACCAGCATCTGTTCCCCTTCAGCAAGCAGGTTCTCTATGATCCAGGGAATCGCTTCATTCACCGTAGCGTCCAAGGCGTTCAGAATGCCCTCCGGAAGTTCGGGGGAAGATGTGTTGTCCGGTTCTGTAAGTTCGGAATCGGGATTACTGACCATGATTTTTGGGAATCTGCTGTGGACTTACGACAAAAAGGTCTTCGGCGTTACCCGTAAGGCTCTTCCAACCGCAGACTATGAAGCAGGTTTCCCTCCATCAATCCAATTTCCCATTGTCCGGGCGGGGGATAGATGACGCCCCACTCCCCGGTGAAAGGAGTCGGGCGTGTGCTCGGCCCTGGCGCGTGCTGCCGTCGGACGAATTCTATGCTTCTTCGGTTCAAATTCCCCGCAGGGAAAAGCTACGGAGTTATTTTGGAAATCCATACTTAAAATTGATGCGCGCTGAGACGCAGCAATCTGCTGCAAAATCAGCCATCACAACACCCAGAACCTATTGGCAATCTATTGGTAAAACTGGCAAAATATGGCCATCCTCGGCCTAAATGGCCAAAGTTGGCCTCCCCAAAAATGCCCCAGAATTTCCCCAAAACACCTAATTATCAAAGATTTAGGCTGGAGGCGGAGGCGGGAATCGAACCCGCGAATGTCGGTTTTGCAAACCGATGCCTTACCACTTGGCTACTCCGCCATGACGCTCAACGCGCGAGGCCGATTCCCTACGCCCCACCCGCCCGAGTGTCAATGCCTGCGTTTTCCCGAAAGCTCTGCAAATCGTACAAAAAGAGGGCGGGGACCGCTCTCGCCGTCCCCGCCCGAGTGAATCTCGCACTCGCATCAAGCTGCCTCAATCTTGACCTCATCCGGCGAGTCCTGAAGCTCGTAACGCAGCAAGGCTCCCGCTCCGCCATTGCGGTCAAGCAGCTCACAATCGCGGACGGTCTCGATCTGGATCCCCTGTTGACTGGCCATTCTCACCAGTTCCTCGCGCTCTTCATGCAGCAGCTTGGCAGAGATGATCAACTCGGAGGCCCGGCCTTCGAGGAGAGCTCGACGGGTCGGCTCGTAGCCCACGGTTGCCAATCCTCCCGCCCTGACCGCCTGCACCAATAGATTCACAGCATCGAACGACTCCTCCCTCTCCTTGACCAGGAAGGACTCCACCGCCTGTGAGATGACCGCCTGCATCTTCTGGTCGCTGATCCCGGTCTTCAGTTCCCCGATCAGCTTGCTCTGGAGACTTCTCGGCAGGGCACTCGTGAGACGCGCGACGTAGCGGGAATCACCGGCAATGATCAGCGCGTTGTGCCCTCGTTTGGCCATCAGTGCTTCGATCACTGCGATCTTCTCCTTCACGAACTTTCGATCGCGCTCCTTACGATGGTTGGCGTAATGCTCCCGAGTCCATTCACGACCAATTCTTTCACGCAAAGCCGGACGCTCGGCGAGGAGTTCAACCGAGTGACTGCCAAGGTTTACCTCGACAATCCGCGCCGACCCACTGGTGACGAGCACAACCACAAAGCGATTGAAGCGGTCCTTCAGCTCCACCAGCGGATAGATGACGGGATACTCATCGACATGCAATCGACTCTTCATCGGCACGTCGAAGGTCATCGGTAGTAGCAAAGGATGCTCTCCCCAGCGGGAAAAGATCGCCGCACTCTTGCCGGTGGCATTGCCAAGCCAGCTTTCAATTTCCTCGACGGCGTCATCAAAGTCCTGACGCAGCGAACCCGCGAAGGTCTGTCGGGTCAGTTCGGTCCATGCGAGGAAGTCCCGGCGCACTGCCGACAAGGGTTGCTGGAGATCGAAATAGGCACTGACCAGAGGCGAATCGGTCTTCGGAAGGCTGGCAAGTGCGATCAGGTGTTTGCGAAGTTTGGCGTAATCCATGGTTCTGTCATTTAGGTTCCAGAACACATTACACGTATTTTGTTTCGTGTAAAATAAATCGCGTATTCAGGTCTCGGATTTCGTCTTTTTCAGGCGCACCAGCCGCCGGGCGATCGCATGGCAGCCCAATGGTGCGGTGAGAAAGACCAGCGCGGCGGAGCCGACACAGATCAACCACGCATCCGGAAAGCGGATCAGCGCGGCGGTCAGCATCAGCAGCACGCCAAGCGATGACGCCTTGGTGCCCGCGTGAAGACGCGCGAGGGGATCCGGCAGGCGGAACAGGCCGAGCGACGCGATCAGGAAGGCCAGACTTCCCAATAAGAGGATGAGATGGAGGATCACGGTTCAGGAATCACGGATCAGCCGTGAAAGGATAAGGGTGGAAAGAAAACCAAGGATCGAGAGTGCGAAAACAAACTGCAGGGCCAGCGAACGCTCATCATGAAAAGCCATCAGCACCCCGAGCCCGAGCAACTGGAACGACAACACGTCGATCGAGATCACGCGGTCCGCATCGCTTTTCGCATAGAGCACTCGCAGCAGGCAGATCCCGACGGCGATGGCGAGAACAGTGGTGGCAGCTGTTAGAATCATGTTGCTGTTTTCAGATGGGAAGTTTGGCCACGACACTTTCGTAGCGATCCTTGATCTCACGGATCTCTCCTTTCGGATCGAGGCCACCGTAGAGGGAATGGACGACGAGGACACGACCGTCATCCTCCTCATCGACTGACAAGGTTCCCGGTGTCATGCTGACCAGATTCGCCAACAGCAGGCGCTGCCGGCTTGTTAGATTGATCGGAATTCGTAGCAGGACCGGGTGAAGGTCCGGCTTGGAGGCAAGCACGTCTTTGGCAATCCTCATCGCGCCACAGACAATGGCCCACAGGTAGAAGAAGGGAAACATGAGGAGGGCTTTCATGGCTGCGTCGCAAGTTTCGGGTTACCGGTGCCAAGCACGGCATCGTAGTAGGCGCTTGGATCGAGTAGTCCGGCAGCCGCCGTCTCAGCCAGGCCGAAGACCGGACCACAGGCCAGACCGATCGCGATGGTGACCAGCGCGAGTGCCGCCGAAGTCAGCATCAGCGAACGTGCCGGAGGCCGTCCGCCAATCCCCTCTGGAGCACCCCAGAAGATACCACGCCAGATCTTGAGCATCGAGAAGATCGTCAGCAGCCCCACCGCAACCACAGCGATTGCCGCAAGGATGTCACCAGACTCAAGGGTGGCGCGCAGCAGTGCGAACTTGGCGAAGAATCCTGAAAGCGGCGGCAAGCCAGCCAGCGACAAGGCCGGCACGGCAAATAGCAGGGCGATCCAGGGTGAGGTATGGAGCAGGCCTTTCACCTTGGCCAGATCCGAGCTCCCGGCCCTTTCCTCGACGAGTCCGGTCACCAGGAACAGGTTGGCCTTCACCACGATGTGATGGACCAGGTAGAAGATCCCCGCCGCCAGCGCGAGAGGCGTGTAAACCGCCAGCGCGAGTGCCATGTATCCGACCTGACTGATGATGTGAAACGAGAGGATCCGGCGCATGCCGTTCTGCCCGACCGCTCCAAGCACTCCGCCGATCATCGTCACCAGCGCCAGCCACATCAGCAGGTCACGATGAGGAAAGGTCTCTTCGCCGCCCAACACCATGACGAACACGCGGTAAAACGCGTAAAGGCCGACCTTGGTCAGCAACCCGGAAAACAACGCCGCAAGGGCCGGAGGAAGCGAGGGGTAGGACGATGGAAGCCAGAACGCCAGCGGAATGAGGGCCGCCTTGATCCCAAAAGCGCCAAACAGCAGGGCGGTCGAGCTTTCGATCAGGAAGGGACTGTCTGCATCGGAAAAACGCAGCCGCAGGTCAACGAAGTTCAGCGAGCCGGTCTTGCCATAGATCAGTCCCGCCGCGGCGAGGAAAAGCAGGGACGAAACGAGATTGATCACCACATAGCGCCAGGTCCCGCCCCGCGCGGCCTTGCCCGGAAGCATCGCCATCAGCGCGAACGACGAGAGAAGTAGTACTTCAAACCAAACGTAGAGATTGAACAGATCAGCCGTCAGGAAGGCCCCGCTGGTTCCGAAGCTCAGCAGCAGGATCAGCGGAAACAGATGGCGCCTTTTCAAGCGATCCGGGAGCGTCTTGGCTGCGAAGACAATCGCCGCGAGAACCACCAACTGGCAGACCGAAAGCATCAGGCTCGCGAAGGTGTCGATCACCAGCACAATTCCGAACGGTGCGGGCCAAGCCCCGGCATGAACCGCAAATACTTCTCCGCCCGAGGTGCGGGCGACGAGCACCAACGAAGCCACCAGACTTGCCGCGACGGCAAGGATCGAGACGCCCGCCGACAAGCGTGGTCGGCCTGCGAAAGGCAGGCAGATCAGGGCGCCGACGAACGGGGCCAGCAAGCTCAGGAGTAATAGGGCTTGTTCGGTCATTTCGAGGGCGAGCGGAGAATCAGGGTGAGCAAAAAGGCAAGAATGCCAAAGCCGATGACAATCGCCGTCAGGACCAAGGCTTGCGGAAGAGGATCAGTGAAGGCACTCACGTCGAGTTGCTCGCCTTCGATCAGTGCCGCCGCGTTATGCCGCAGGCCGCCCGAAGCGAAAATCGTCAGGTTGGCGCCTTGGCTGAGCAGCAACAGCCCGATCACCGTATCGATGCGGGACGGCCCGGCGACTCGGTAGAGACCTGCGGCAATGAGTAGGCCAATGGTTATTGCAATGAGTAGTTCCATGGGATCAGGTCCTATTGGGTGAGAAATGGCGGAGGTAACTGAGAGCGAAACCGAGCACGCTCAGGAAGACTCCGAGGTCGAAGAGCAGCGGTGTGCCGAGATGGAGGTCTCCGGAGTGCCACCAGAGACCGCTGAAGAAGGGCCGACCCACCAGCAAGGGCAGCAGGGCCGAGATCAGCGCGATGCTCAATCCTGAGACCATCAGACGCATCGAGTTCCTCCTCATCCAAACCGGTCCGAAGAAACGTCGCCCTGTTAGAAGACCCATTCCCACAGCGGAGGCCCCGACCAGGGCTCCGATAAAGCCGCCGCCGGGCGCGTTGTGGCCGCGCCAGAAGGTCCAGAGCGACAGCGGCACCAGGATCATCATGACCAGTCCAGCCCCGGTCCGCAGCCAACTCGAACTGCTGTTTCCCGGCAGCGGCGCGCGCTTGCGGGCCGCACCGAGTGAGGCCGTGGCACCGATGGCGGCAATCGCCAGCACGATGATCTCGCCAAAAGTATCGAGCGCCCGGAAGTCGACCAGAATGACGTTCACCACATTGGCCCCGAAGGCCGCCGGCTTGCTCTGAGTGAGATGAAAATCGGAAATCGGATGATCCCACTCGAGCGCGATGGATTTCAGCACCAGCACCATCATCAGCAGTCCGCCCGCCAAGGCGAAGATCGCCCGACCCGGTGAGAAGCCGCTGGCTTTTCGATTCTGGTTCGCCTTCATCAGCACCCCGCCTAGCAGGAACAGCAGCAGCGTCTCGGCGAGCAACTGGGTCAGTGCCAGATCCGGCGCACTGAACCACAGGAAAAACACCGCGACCGAGAGGCCGACGAATCCCAGCGCCACCAGCAAGGTGATCGTCCGTTTGGCGAGCGCCGCAGTGATCGCGGCAAGCGCAATGACCGGCATCAGCAGCAGCATCGACGCCGAGCCTTCACCCGACAGCAGATTCCCATCGGGCCACTGATGGATTTTCAGCGCCGAGCCAGTGACCAGCCCGATCAACACCAGCATCCACGCGAGTTGCGTGCCCGGTTTCCCGGCTTCCAGCATCCGCGCCACGCCATTCGCACAGCCTCTGATCAGCGCGATGAAGAAGTCGAAAAGGTTATCGAAAAGCGGCGCGAAAGTGGCGGGCAGTGGCGCAAGCCGAGGGCGACTCATCACCCGCCATATGAGCAACGAAAAGACCAAGGCTCCCATTCCAAGGCCAAGTGCCGGAGTCCAACCGTGCCACAATTTGTAAGCCGCTTCGGGTGGCGCGCCCAGAGAACTTGCCGCCGCACCAAGGAAGGCGTGGTTCGACTGCGGCAAGGTCAGCATCAACATCAGGGCACCGAGTGCCGGCGCGATCACCGCCACATTCATCCCAAGGGGAAGATTCACGCGAGGGGTGAGATTCGACTTCCCGCTGAGCAAAGGAATCACGATTTTGAGACCGAGCCCGATCACTCCCGCTGCGGCCAGAGCCACCGCCACCGCCATCAAGGGTGAGTAGGCCCAGGTCGCCTTGAGCAGGTATTCCTTGCCCAGAAATCCCGGCAGGGGTGCCAACCCGATGAGGGAAAAGGCGGAGATCGCCAGTCCGGCACCGGTCGCTGGTACGAGACGCGCCGTACCTTGCAGCTTGGAGATCTGCCGGGTGCCGAAGCACTTTTCCAGATTTCCCACCGCAAGGAACAAGGGCGCCTTGTAGAGCGCGTGGGCCGTCATCAGGATGACAAAACCGAGCAGGGCGGCAGGCGTTCCAATGGCCGCCAGCAAGGTCAGGAACCCAAGAGCCGCCAGAGTTGTCGATGCCAGTATGGCCTTCAGGTCATCTTCGCGAGCCGCCCGCAGGAAAGCCGTCATGATCGTCAGAATCCCGGAAAAACCGAGCAAGGGCGTCCAGACCGGATGGGCGGAAAGCAAGGGAGCGAGGGTCGCCAGAAGAAAGACTCCCGCTTTGACCATCGTCGCCGAATGGAGAAACGCCGAAACCGGCGTTGGTCCGGCCATCGCATTCGGCAGCCAGAAGTGAAAAGGCCACTGAGCGGACTTGGTGATCGCCCCCAGGATTACCAGCACCACTGCCCATCCGGAAAGCGTGGTGACCTGCTCAGTCCCCGCCGCCGAAAGCATCTCACTGATCGAGGCGGTGTCGAAATGCAGTTGCATCAGAATCAGGCCGGCAAGCATGGCCGCCCCACCTCCGAGCGTGACCAGCAGCGCCTGACTCGCCTTTTCACGGGTCTCCTCTTTTTCGTCATGGAAACCGACCAACAGGAACGACAGCAGCGACGTCGCCTCCCAGAAAAGAAACAGCAGAAAGATGTTGTCCGACCAGATGACCCCGAGCATCGCCGTGGTGAACAGCCCGAGGCAGATCAGCAGGTAGGGCAGTCGCGGTTTTCCCGCAAAGTAGCAGGCTGCATAGAGCATGATGCAAGCGCCCAAGCCGAGGATCAACACACCGAACCATGCCCCGAACGAGTCCATTCTCAGGGACAGCTCGACACCCAGCTGGGGAAGCCAGTCGACTTTCCACTGATGATCCACCTCACCCGGCACCGCCTGCAGCAGCAGACCCGCGCAAAGCGCCAGCCAACCCGCACACAGCCACCCGGTCACGGTCGCATGGCGACTCACCAGACCGCGCCCTAAAAGCACCAGCAGCGCAGGCACCAAAGGCGCCCCCAGAAATAAAAAGACCGGGTCCATCGTGAATCTTGAATGAGGTGTCGGCTTAGTTCGCCTCTCCTAGCAGCGTTCGCAGAAAACCGAGGTTCTCATTTTTCCGTTTCACCACCAACACAGCGGAATCACTACGCCGGATCACCTCGCTGGCATGACTCCCTAGAAGCGCGATCGACAAGGCATTCCGACCATGGCAACCGATTACCGTCAACACCGAATCCACCTCTTCTCCACGCCTCATCAATGCCTCGCCCGCCGACTGGCTGTCGATCAGCACCCGCTCCCATCCCTCAGGTTTACTCGAATGTTTGGCGAGGAATTCCCGCAACTGCTCACCCGCCAGTTCCCGCACGTGCTCACGCAGCCTCTCGGGATTGATCGCCATCGTCGCCTTGCCAGCCAGTGGCATTCCAACGACGTGGACCGCTTCGCGCGGAGCCAGTTTCTCAGGATCAAGCGTGGCGAAAGCATCAGCCCAATCGAGGCAGAGCTCTGAAAGATCCGAGAAATCGACTCCCAGCCGAATCCGCGCTGGAGGTGCCGTTGAATTCGGCGGAACCGCCAAAACTCCGACCGGACTCTTCCTTGCCAAACGCTCGGCGAGATTCCGTGAATCATCATCGTGAATTGAAACGATCACCAGATCATAAGTTCCGCCCGCCAGATGAAGCAGCACCGAACGCAGGGGATCACCGTCTTCCGTCATCAGCTTGACCGGAATCCCTTTCATCATCTCCAGCAAGACCTCCCCGTTGTCCTCGGGGTCCGTGATCAACTCGGGAAGCTCGAGTCCGGGGTACTCAGGCACCACCGCATTCCGACACCACAAGCTGTCCACGCCCTCCACCTGGGAAGCTTCTGCCACACAACGGCACCATGGCAACAAGGCCGACACCGGTGTATCTCCACCCCACACCAACAAAATCCGTTTGAACCTCTTCATGATCGACTGCCCCATCCAAACATGACCCAAATTTCGTGCAACTGGAATCGCTTGAAGCCTTTCCAATCGCTCCATTCGAGCTCCGTCCTCAGGGTCCTGAAATCCCTCTCCTGATAAGAGTTGGAAAGCAGACGCTGTGCCGCTTTCCTCCCCCCATGTCCGATCCCGTCCGCGAGCTGTATTCCGAGCACCGCTATCCGGCCCTCAGCCATCCTGAGGCGCACCCGGCCGTGCTCTGCGCCTCATCCCGCTGCGCCGGGGTCGTCTCTCCCGCCCTGCCGGAGAATTGCCGCCTGCTGGAAATCGGCTGCGCCTCCGCCCACCACCTGCTGCCGCTTGCCGCCCGCTACCCCGACAGCCATTTCACCGGTATCGATTTTTCCGACACCGCCATCCGCAGCGCCAGGCGGATCGCCGATCAGACCGGCTTGAAAAACCTCACCCTCGAGCACGCCGACCTCCGGGAATGGACGGCGGGAGACGAAAAATACGACTACATCGTCGCCCACGGCATGCTCTCGTGGATCCCCGATCCGGCCAAAGAGGCACTCCTCACCTTGGTCTCAAACTCGCTCGCCCCCAACGGTGTCGCCTGCCTCAGCTACAACACCCTTCCCGGCTGGTCGCTGCGCCATGAAGCCGCCGCGATGGTCAAGGCACTCCCCGCCCTCGCGCCGGATGGCGATCTCGACGCCCTGCTCGAAAAACTCGCCCGCACCAGCTCGATCAGCCCCTCACCCCACGCCCGGGATCTGGCCGCCATTTTTGAGGACATGCGCCGCAAAGGACCGGAAATACTACGCTTCGATGAGTTGGCCCCCGTCAATGACCCGCTGCACTTCAGCCAGGTGATCCACTGGGCCGGCCAGAAAAAGCTGCGCTACCTCAGCGAATCCACCCTCCCGGAAAACCTCCCACCCCAACTCGCGCCGGAAACGCTCATTCACCTCCAGTCCCTCGCCGGTGATCCCGTGCTCCTTCAACAGACGCTCGACCTGCTCTCCGGCCGCACCCACCGCAGCAGCCTGTTCTGCCTCGCGGACTGCCAGCTCGATCTGGCCACCACCTCATCCGTCGTGCTCCACTTTTCCGCAAGACTCGTGGAACCCAATCTCCCCCGCGAAGCGATCACCGGCGAACTGGTCGAGATCTTCCACGCTTCTCTAACAGCCGCGACCCCATCCGCCCGGGAAGTCACCACCATCATGGAGGAATGCGCCATGCGTCTCGGCAAGCGCTGGGATCCCGCTCAGGCAGCAAAGGCGATTGCCGGCTGGCTCTACCAAGCCGCCCGCCTTGGCTGGGTCGAACTCCGCTCCGACGAAACCCTCATCGAACCCGTCCCACCCGAACGCCCGACCCTTTCACCACTCAACCTCAGCTTCGCCCGCGCCGGCCTCCCTCTCGTCGATGCCTTCCACAAAAGCTGCCACTTCCCCCAAGAGCATCAGGTCGTCGTCGCCGCTCTCGATGGCACCCGCTCCCGCTCCGAACTCGCCGAGTTCGCCAAGGAAAAAGCCCCCGAACTCCACTTCGAACCGTGGCTCGTCCACCTCTCATCGCGCGGGCTGTTCAAGAAATAGAAACAACGAAATCGCGCGAAACGACGCGAAAAATTCCGCTGAGAAAACAGCCGATTCCGTTAGAAAAAGGAGGGCGGCGGAAACGTCGTCGACGCCCTCCGTTGCAGAGTGGTTCTACCCTCTTGAAAATTCTCGCCCGTTCGCGATTTCACCCCCAGCCCAATCGCACTCTAAAAGTCTCCAAAATACCTTTCAAACTTCGCGTCGTTTCGCGCGATTTCGTTGTTCCGATCTCTTCGTTGTTCCAAACCCAACCCCCCTTTCCAATCGCCCGGCGGAATTGAGACTGATAGCAAAGGACTATGGATTTTCTGAAAGAAGCCCTCAAACACGATCCCTCCCGCAGCACGGAAGAGCAACTCGCCACCTGGAAAATTGAGCTCGAAAAGCTACGCAGCCGTGAGATCGACCAAAACCTGCGAATCGTCGAACTCGACTACGAAAAATCAAAGCTCGAACTCAAGCTCGCCGCACTGCTCCGGCTGCTGGTGGAAAACGGAACCATCGACGCCGACCGCTTCACCGCCATGATGACCGTGATCGATGCCGAGGACGGCAGACTCGACGGCCGGGTCACGCCCGAAGACCCGGGCCGCAGTCCCTTCGTGGCCTCTTGATGAACCAATGCCCAAACGGCAGCCGTTCCAATCCTGACTCCACCTTTTTCCTCGACTTCCCGCCAAGCCATCCGAATTTCCGCTTCCCATGAAAATACTAATGACCGTCGCCCTTGCGACCACTCTCAGCCTCGGATCCGCCTTCGCAGGCGGCGAAGGCTGGACCCACGATTACGAAGCAGCGAAAAAACAAGCCGCCGCCGAAAACAAGGACCTGCTCATCGATTTCACCGGCTCCGACTGGTGCGGATGGTGCATCAAGCTCAACGAAGAAGTCTTCTCACATGAAGAGTTCAAGGAAGGCGTGAAGGATGAATTCATCCTCGTCGAACTCGACTTCCCAAAAGACAGCTCAAAACTCTCCGAGGAAACTCAGAAACAGAACCGCGAGCTGCAACAGAAGTATGCCGTCCAAGGATTTCCCACCATCTTGCTCACCGACTCCGATGGCAAACCCTACGCCCGCACCGGCTACCAACCAGGTGGCCCGGAAAAATACGTCGCTCACCTCAACGAACTTCAGGAAGCCAAGACGACCCGCGATAAGGACTTTACAGCCGCATCGGAAGCCGCAGGCGTCGACAAAGCCCAGTCCTTGGTCGATGCCCTCAACAAGATGGAACTCGAAGACGCCGCCGTCGCCAGTTTCTACCCTGAAGTTATCGAGCAGATCAAAGTCGCCGATCCAAATGATGAAACCGGCTTCGTCAAAGGGATCGAGTCCAAACAGAAGTTCGCCGAGTTTGAGAGCCAGCTCAACCAGTTCGGCCAGAAGCAGGATCACGACGGCGCCATGGCGCTCGTCGAGAGCACCCTCTCCGAGGGCGAGTTCGAAGGAGAACAAAAGCAGCAGATCACGCTGATCAAGGCGATGATCCTCGCGGAAAAAAAGCAGTTCGATGAATCCCTCGAGACCCTCGATGCCGCCAAAGCCATCGCCCCAGAAAGCGAAATCGGCGGCAGGATCGACAGCTTCAAAACCCACATCAACAAGATGAAGGCTGAAGCCGGAGACAACTCGGACGCCCCAGCAACCGAGACCAAGAAGGACGGCGAGTAAGCCGGCCTCCCCAGATCATTTCCCAAGCGCCGCCGGACCCTGCTCCTGCGGCGCTTTGGCGTACCAAAGGAGCGCTCATTCTCAATTTCCAACGCCAGAGCCCTCGCCTCATGCGATCCGTCCATCCATCACCAAAAATGCCGACCGAAGCGACACCTCGAACACCTCCCATCACCTGAAGGCAAATCCCGCACGAAACGCCCCACTACCGCCTCATTCCCTTCTCTCAAGGGGACTGGGACAATCTTCAATGTCCTACCCCTGATTTTCAGATGGTCTCATTTTTGTTCTTCCGAACAGCTTTTTCTGGTTGACCAAATTCCTTCGATCTGCGACATCCTGCGCCATGGCCAAGACCGCAGATCCTTCCGAAAAACTCGCCGACGCCCGCAAGCGCAACCTCGACCTCGCCATCTCCCAGATTCAGAAGGAGTTCGGTGAAACCGCCATCATGCGGATGGGCGACGAAAACGTCGTCGACATCGACGTCATCCCCACCGGCAACCTCGTCATCGACCGCGCTCTTGGCGTCGGCGGTTTCCCCCGCGGCCGGATCATCGAGGTCTTTGGCCCGGAATCTTCCGGTAAGACGACCCTCACCCTCACCGCCATCGCGCAGGCCCAGAAAAGGGGGGGCCTCGCCGCTTTCATCGACGTCGAACACGCCCTCGACCCCCAGTATGCCCGCAAGCTCGGCGTCAACCTCGACGACCTGCTCATTTCCCAGCCCAGCTCCGGTGAAGAGGCCCTCCAGATTTGCGAAGCCCTCGTCCGCTCGAACGCACTCGATGTCGTCGTCCTCGACTCCGTCGCCGCGCTCGTCACCAAACAGGAACTTGCCGGCGAGATCGGCGACTCCACCGTCGGCGCTCAGGCCCGCCTGATGAGTGCCGCCATGCGGAAACTCACCGCCCTGATTTCCAAAGCCAGCACGGTCTGCATCTTCACCAACCAGATCCGTGAAAAGATCGGCGTGATGTTCGGCAGCCCCGAAACCACCCCCGGCGGCCGCGCCCTCAAGTTCTTCTCCTCCGTCCGTGTCGACATCCGTCGCATCGGTCAGATCAAGACCACCGACGGCACGGTTCAAGGCAACCGCACCAAGATCAAAGTCGTGAAGAACAAGGTCGCCCCACCTTTCACCACCTGCGAATTCGACATCATGTACAACGAAGGCATCTCTTCGACCGGTTCCCTGCTCGATGTCGCCCTCGAGTTCGATCTGATTCAAAAGCGTGGATCATGGTTCGCCTACAATGGCGAGCAACTCGCCCAAGGCCGCGATGCCGTCAAACAGGCCCTCAAGGACAACCAGGAACTCTTCGACGAGATCACCGAAAAGGTCCTCGTAAAGCTCAACGAGGCGAAGAAGTAGAAAGAGCCGAAGCTCGTCCGCATGGGAGGAGCGACGCCCCCGTCGCTCAAACGCAGGGTGTCTCCCACCCTCACAAAAACATCGCACGAGAACGTGCCACGACTGAAGAATCCCAACGGGATTCCGGATTTACAGCCCAGGGTTGCCCCAACCCTGGGTTTTTCGCGCCATCATCCATCCAACGGCCTTGCGGAGCATTGACGCGGCCCACATCTTGGAGAACCACGGATGACGCTTCGGACCTCTTTCCTCAGCGACACGAGGGCGTGCCACCGCCCATCAACGCCTCGCCACCTGCTTCTTCCGCTTCTTCCGCGCGGCCGTCACCTCGGCGATCAATCGATGCAGCACCAAGCGGTGATCCAAGCCCGTCGTCACCAGCGCCCGGTCCGCCTTGAGCGCGGATTCCATCACTTTTCTCAAGCCCTTCATCTCGAAGGCACTCGCCGCGCCCATCGAAAGAAACAGTGGATAGGCATTCACCCCACCCGCCTTCTTCTGCGGAAGCCAGGCTCGCTGAATCTCCGGTAGCCGATCCAGCTCCGCAGCAAATGCCCGGTAATTCGATCCTGACACGCCGGTCTCCGAAACCACCTTCGCCATGAACAGATTCCGCACCGTCGGAATCACCGACGCCCGCATCACCGCAATCGCACTCTCCCCCTGCTCAAGTTGCTGATCGATCAACTCGATCGCCCGCCCGGCATCACCATTCTGCAGCGCCTTCCCAACTTCGAAAATCACCCCCGCCCGGCTCATCGGCACCATCTGGCGCACATCTTCCAGCGCCACCGTCCGGCGCTCGGTGCCGAGATACAAATCGAGCTTCTCCAGTTCACTGCCAATCTGCCGGGTCGCCTCCCCCGCCAGCATCACGAAAAGCTCCATCGCCTCCGCCTCGAACTTCAGCCCGAGATCCCGCGCCCGACCATCCACCAGCGCCGCCACTTCCTCCTCCCAACCGTCGCGCGAAGTATCGATCTTGTCGTAGCTCTTCACCTCCGCGTTCTTCTGGAGAAACTTCCAGAACGCCCGACGCTTATCGATGCCGGTGGCACTCAAAAGAAACACCACGCCGGGCCCGAGTCCGGCCGCCAGGCAATCCTTCAGCGATTCCACCCCGCTCAGCGTCCGGTCCGAACGCCCGGTGACGTCATCGATCAAAAAGGTCGCCGACTTCAACCAGACCACCTTCTCCCCCCCGAAAAACGGCAGCGTATTGAGAGCCTCCACCACACTCTTGCAGATCTGGAATGCCCCTTCGGAGTTGTCCGCCGTCCCATCGATCATCTCATGCGTGAAACCATCGTCATTCCCCCCGGTCAACTCGCGATGCAGTCGCAAGGCTTCCTCCTTCACCCGCCCCTCGTCGGTTCCAACAATCGCATGAATCTGTGATTTCCCGGCCACGCCCGGAGACTACGTGACCTGCCACCAATGCGGCAAGAAGCGACCTCCCCAAGAAGCAGGGATTTGCAATCCCCGAGGGTAGAGCTGGCCTGAGGGGTGCGATGATTGCGAATCCCCGCTCCTTGCTAGTGCTCCATTCCCTTCACCCGCCTCCAGAACACCTCAAAGTCCCCATCACATTCCTCGATCAGGGCCGCAAACCTAGGCACCTCCGCCTCGTAAGTAATGAAGGAATTCAGGCGCGCGTTGTTCACCGGGTCGTCGATCCATGAAGTCAGACCGCCACCCCACTCTCCCCGCAGGCGTCTTAGACTCCTCTTCAGCTTCGCCAGCTCCCGCTCCTTCGCCTCCCTTTTCTCGAAGACACAGCCATCCCGTGCATAAATTTCCTTCAAACGCTCAATGGTTTTTCCAACCAAATCCCCGGCCTGCCTGATCCTCCCCTGCCGGTCCTCATACTTCTTCACCAGCTGCGGCCTCCCCGTCGCCCGAAACCAACGCTTCACCCCTTCCCGTGCCACCGCTTCCGCCATCCCCTCGTTGAACGCGGTATTATTACGAACATAGTATTTACGATGCGTCAATTCGTGGAAGATCAGCTCGGCAAAATCCACTTCCTCGTAGTCAACGAAGGTATTCAGCACCGGATCCCGGAACCACCCGAGGGTCGAGAACGCATCCACCTCACTGACCCAGGTCTCGTAGCGCTGCTTCTCAAGAAGAGCCGCTTCCTCCCGCGCCTGATCCTCGCGAAAATAACCCCGGTAGTCCTGCCGACCGACCACCGGATACCACCAATCCTTCGGCTCCAGCGAAAGCTCCGGTGCCGCATAAACGACCCACACCAGATGCTCCCGACCCAAATCGGCATAGAGTTCATAGCTCCCTCCCGAAGGCATTTTCAATTCCTGCTCAGCGAAGGCCAACAAGCGCTTCGTCAGCGCCAGGCGCTCCTTGAGGTGCTCGTCGTCCGTCTCTGCCGCCACCTTTTCGATCGGTCGACGCTTCGCAAGCACTCCCATCTGTCCAGACACCGCCTGCCCGTAAAACTCGACCGTTCGGCAAGACGTCAGAACCAGCGCGATCAGCGCCAGCAGCCAAATGCCCTTAGATTTCATCACTCGCTGCGTCCCGCTCCGCCTTCTTCTTCGCCCGTGCCTCACGGAAGAACCCCTGCAGCAATGACAAGCACTCTCCCTCCATCACACCCGGCACCACCTCACAGCGATGATTGAGCGGCGGGTTCGAATCCAGAAGGTTGATCCACCCCCCGGCCGCGCCCCCCTTGCCATCGGCACAACCGAAGACCACCCGGTCCGGCCGGCAATGCACAATCGCCCCCGCGCACATCGGGCAGGGTTCCTTGGTCACGTAAAGCGTGCAGCCCTCGAGCCGCCAATCCCCGATCGCACTCTGCGCCGCCGTCAAGGCCAGCATCTCCGCATGCGCCGTCGCATCCTTGAGCGTCTCCACCTGATTCCACGCCCGGCCGATCACCCGCTCATTCTTCACGATCACACAGCCAATCGGCACCTCATTCGCCGCATACGCCAACTGCGCCTGACGCAGCGCCTGCCCCATGAAATGCGCGTCTCCACCAATCTCGATCATCTCGTCCACGCCCGAAAAGCTGATCGGCCCGCGCGAGAGAGTCGAGTTCTTGTGGGCAGCCCGACGGGTATTGATCGGATTACTGCCCAAGCCCGCTGGCACCCCTAAAACCACCTTCAGGCAGGTTCAAAAGCGTTCGTAGTCCCTCCTTTAGGTGGTCGAGGCAACCAACGAGACCGCCTAAAGGCGGGACTACGAACCCTTGGCCTTCAGCTGTTTCCAAATCTTCCAAGAATCCCTCGCTTCCAGCTTTGATCTTCGTCCATCGCCATTCATTCTCCCCCCGTGATCCCGCCGACCCACAAAGACCGCGTCATCGCCCCGTCCCTGCTCGCCGCTGATTTCTCGAAAATCCGCGAGGAAGTCACTCGCGCCATCCATGCCGGGGCCGACTGGCTCCACATGGACGTGATGGACGGCCATTTCGTCGACAACATCTCTTTCGGACCCGCCCTGATTCAAGCCGTTCACGAAACCAACGACATCTTCCTCGATACCCATCTGATGATCTCGCGTCCGGATCACTACCTCGACCGCTTTCTCGCCGCCGGCTGCGATCTGATCACCGTCCATGTCGAGGCAGAGCATGATGTCGCGGAAACTCTGCACCGGATCCACAAGGCCGGCCGACTCGCGGGTCTCGCACTCAACCCGGCGACCCCGATCGAAGACGTCAAACCCTTCCTCGACCAGATCGACCTGCTGCTGTGCATGACAGTCGTTCCCGGCTTCGGCGGCCAGGCCTTCATGCCTGAGGTTTTGCCCAAAATCGAAGCTGTCGCCGAGTGGCGCGACGAAGCAGGGCTCTCTTTCCATATCGAGGTCGATGGCGGCATCGATCAAAAAACTGCCTCGCGTGTCGTCGAAGCCGGTGCCAACGTCCTCGTCGCAGGCTCATCCACCTTCAAGGCCCCTGACATGGCCGCGGCCATCCGTGACATCCGGAAGGCCTGAACCGACGAATTCCAGCCCCTGCGGCGCTTAAATCCCAAAACGTCATGAAATCCTCTTCACTCATTGCCATCGCCGCCGCTGTAGCCGGCTTCGCCATTGGTTGGGGCCTCAAGCCCACTGGCGACGCCGTCACGCCAGACAAACAGGCGACTTCAGAGCCTCCAGCCCGCGTGCGGCCCAATCAAAGCGAGCTCGTTGCTCCGACCAGCCGCAACACCGGACCAACCCGGGCGGTTAGCCTCGCCGAGGCCGAATCGCAGACCGTCGACCCGGTAGCCATCCGTCGGGATAGGGCCTTCAGCCAAGTCACAGGGCAGCGGGAAAAGGCCAGACTCGCCCGCTTTGCCGAAGCTCTCGGGCTCGAAGTCGACCAACTTGAGGCCGTCGCCCAGCTGCTCGCCAAGCACAAGGGATCCACCAACGCCTCGGCCGACAGCCTTCTGACCGACGCCGCCGATGGCGATCTCGGCTTCGACGACGCCCTGCTCGCCCTGCTTACCAATGACCAAAAGGCGCGACTCCAGGCCTTCAAAACTCGCACGGTCGAAAACCGGGTGGAAGCCAGCGCCATGCGCGACCTTGCCAAAGTCATGAACACGGTCGACCTGAGTGCGGACCAGCGGGAGACCCTGCTCAACACCTACCGCGAAAAAAGCCGTATCGAGCATGCTTCCGAGCCCGATGCGTGGAGCCTGCTGACCGACACCAGCGGCCACTATGGACGTAGTAATTCCGCATCTGGAAGGTATCGCGATATCTTCACCAATCCGGAGGTGACGGACGACCCACAGAAACTGGCGCGAGCCATCGCTGAAGAGGACGCCAGACAGATCGAGGAAGATCTCGACATGATCAGCGATGAGCTGACCGATCAGCAGCTGTCTGAATTGCGCGCGGCCAATCAAGGCAGCTCCACGGCTCTGTTCGGAAAGTCCATCCGCGATCCCCGCTTCCGCTAAGTCACGTGGTCACCATCAACGGAGAAGTCGTCGACCCCATCTTGATCGACGAGGCCTTCATGCGGATCAAGGCCGCAGCGGAAGGAAAGAGTGAGAGCTCCTGTTGCGAACGCGATGACGAATTCCTTGAGCAGGCGAGAAACGAAGTTATTGAAGGAATCCTGCTCGCCCAAGAGGCCGAACGGATCATTCCCACGCCTGAGCAGGGGGAAATCCGCGAGCACTTTGAAGAAACCTTGCGGGAATGGCGGGCGCACGGGGCCTCATGGGACCTTCTCGAAGCCCAGCGCGACCAACTTCGCGGAGAAATCGTGGCCAAACTGAGAATGGATCGCTTCGTCGAGTCGGTCTGGTCAGGGCTGCCCGAACTGGGCGAAAACGACCTGCACGCCTGGTATCGCGATCATCAGGACGAGTTTCGCCGACCAGCCCGCAGCAAGGTGCTTCACCTCGTCATTTTTCCGGATGAATCGAATCCCGCCGACGACTACCGAAAGCTGGCCGGCATCCGCAATGACATCCTCGATGGTGCCGATTTCGCCGAACTGGCGTCGGCCCACACCCAGAAGGCTGATCGGGAGATCGATCTCGGCTGGATCGAACAGGAACGCATCCTCAATACCTTTGAGTCGATGCTGTTCTCACTCCGCGAGAATGAAGTCAGCCCGGTCTTCTACTACGAACAGGCCCTGCACTTGATCTGGCCGGTGATAGTCGAACCCGAACACATCGCCCCCTACGAAACCGTTGCGGACCAGGTGCGTGAAATGGCACTCACCGACCAGCGGCGTCGCGCACTTCATGAATTCGCGCTCAAGCTCAAGACCGAGGCGGTCATCGAGCATGAGGCCATCAGCTAGCAGTCTGTCGGACTTGAGTTCAGCGGTGGTGTCGCGCGGCGGGGTTTGAATGGGTTTGGGGATCATTCCGAGCGACCTCTTGGCGGCTCGTCCTGGCGTATCCTGCTCTTCTTGGGTCGGGC